>NZ_JBAKHL010000167.1:0-992 GCF_036902715.1 Micromonospora sp. CPCC 205546 | reverse complement strand
CGACCCGAAAGCACCACCAAACAGGCCGAGCACGCGATCGCCGGGCCGGAACGCGTCCGACGCCGACTCCACCACCACCCCGGCACCCTCCTGCCCGAGGTCGACGTCGTCGATCAGGTTCAGGACCACGGCCACGTCGTGAAAGTTCAGACCGGCGGCGTGCACCTCCACGCGCACCTGGCCGGCGGCCAGCGGCACCACGTCGGCGTCGCCGGCCACCACGGTCAGGCCGTCCAGCCCGCCGCCGGTGGCGTCGAGCCGCCACGCGCCGGGGCAGAGCGGAAGGCCGGGCTTCGGGTGCACCAGCCCGGGCGCGAAGGTCTCCCCGCGGCGGACGGCGATCTCGGGCAGCGTCGTCCTCAGCGCGGCGGGCGGCGGTGCGTCGTCCTCGCCGAGATCGAGGAGCGTGATGCAGCCGGGGTGTTCGAGTTGCGCCGTGCGCACCAGGCCCCAGATCGGGGCCTGCACCAGGTCGATGTCGTCGCCGTCAACCGTCACCGCGCGCCGGGTCACCACCGCGAGGCGATCGTCCGGGCCCCGGCGGCCGAGCCAGGCCTGGAGGTCCTCCAGCGCGCCGATGATCTGGGCCCGCACGCGCGCGGGAACCGTTTCCCCGGCCGGCGGGGAACAGTCCAGCACGGCGGCCTCGATCAGGTCGGCGTCGGCCGTGAGGTCGATCGGCTGCCAGTCGCGTACCCACAGCAGTTCCTCGGCCTGCGTGACGCGCGCCCGCATGGTCACCTGCCGCACGGTCAGCAAGGGCGCGCCGGTGCCGTCCGCGATCGTGACGCTGGTCCCGCTGACGTGGGTCTGCGTGGCGTCGTCGGTGCCGTGCAGTTCGACCTTATGAAAGGAGTACGGCAGCAGCACGTCGTCGCGGCCGGCCACGACGGGCTGCAGCGCCGCGTCGAGCAGCGCTGGGTGCAGCAGGTAGCCGTCGGAGTTGAGGCCGTCGACCGCGATCTCGGCGTAGTGGTCGCCGTCGTGCTGCC
>NZ_JBAKHL010000019.1:0-57249 GCF_036902715.1 Micromonospora sp. CPCC 205546 | reverse complement strand
GGGCGCGGCGCACGCCGGAGGCGGTCGCGGGTGTCGCCGGCGGTGAGGTGCTGACGTACGCGGAACTGGACCGCCGCTCCGGGGCGCTGGCCGGGTACCTACGGTCGTCGGGCGTGCGCCCCGGCGACGTGGTGTCGCTGGCGTTGGACCGCAGCATGTGGACGTTGATCGCCACCCTCGGCGTGCTGCGGGCGGGTGCGGCGTACACGCCGATGGACGTGTCCTGGCCGGCCGAGCGGATGCGGATGCTGCTCGCCGACCACGGCGCCCGGATCGTGCTCACCGTCGGCGAGGTCGCCGCGCGCATCCCCCGGCCCGACGGCGTACGGGTGCTCGCCCTCGACGACGACTGGCCCGCCGTAGAGGCGACCGGGCCGGGCGACCTGCCGACCGTCGAGGCGTCCGCGCCGGCGTTCGTCATCTACACGTCGGGATCGACCGGTACGCCCAAGGGCGTCGTGTTGACCCACGACAAGCTGACGAACTTCGTCACCTGGATGCGCGACGAGTGCGCGGTCGGCCCGGACAGCCGGATGCTGCACTGCTGCGCCCCGGTCTTCGACGTCGCCCTCGGCGAGATCTACACCGCCCTGACCTCCGGCGCCCGCGTCGTCATCTGCTCCCGCGACGACCTGCTCGACGCCCGCCGCCTCACCGACCTGATCGCCAAGGAGCAGACCACCCACGCCTTCTGCCCACCCACCAACCTCGCCGCCATCGACCCCACCGACTGCCCCAGCCTGACCTGCGTCACCCTCGCCGGAGAACCCATCCCACCCCGCATGGCACAACGATGGATGACCGCCGGCGCCCGCCTGATCAACGCCTACGGCCCCGCCGAAGCCGCCGTCGCCTGCACCTGGTACGACGCCTCAGCAGGCTGGAACGGCCCATACGTACCCATCGGCTGGCCCATGCCCAACCGCCAGATCCGCGTCGTCGACCCCCACCTCAACCTCGTCCCCATGGGCGTACCCGGCGAAATCCTCATCACCGGCGCCGGAGTAGCCGACAGCTACCTCAACCGCCCCGAACTCACCACCCAACGCTTCGTCACCGACCCCTACGACGGCGGCACCGCCTACCGCACCGGCGACCTCGGACGCTGGAACAACACCGGCGCACTCGAAATCCTCGGCCGCATGGACCACCAGGTCAAAGTCAACGGCATCCGCATCGAACTCGGCGAAATCGAAGCCACCCTCGAACAACACCCCGACGTCGCCACCGCCATCGTCACCCGCCGCGAAGACCACGGCACCGCCCGCCTCGTCGCCTACGTCACCGGACGCGACGGCCGCACCCCCGTCACCGCACAGCTACGCGAGCACGCCACCGCCGTACTGCCCACCTACATGGTCCCCGCCGTCATGATGGTCCTCGACCGGTTCCCCGTCGGCGGCACCGGAAAGATCAACCGACGGGCGCTACCGGAACCGGGCTCGCAGCGCCCCGACCTCGACGTGGACTACGTCGCACCCGCTACCGACTCCGAACGTCTCGTCGCGGGGGTGTTCGCGACGGTGCTCGGGCTGGACCGGGTCGGCGCGCACGACGGCTTCTTCCACCTCGGCGGCACCTCCCTGCAGTCGGCGGCGGTGGCGGCGGGCATCGACGAGGCCGCCGACGTCGTCGTACCCGTCTCGCAGGTCCACCGCACCCCCACCCCGCGGGGGCTGGCCCAGTGGCTGGCCACCGCGCCCCGCCGCCCCAAGCCCGCACCGGAGGCGCCCGTCACCGGCCGCCCCGGCCCGTCGAAGCCCGTCCCGCTGACCCTGTCGGTCGCCAAGTGCGTCTGGCTGCCCTTCGAGCTGGTCTGCCCGACCACCTGGTGGATCGAGGGAGAGCTGGACCTGCGCGCGCTGATGGCGGCGCTCGGCGACGTGCACCGCCGCCACGAGGCCCTGCACGCCCGCTACCGCCGCGTCGAGCCGCCGGTGGCGCTCGTCCCGCCGAACCCGGGCATGCCGCAGCTGCGACTGCTCACCGACGCCAACAGCGAGCAGGAAGCCCTCGACCAGCTCGCCGAGGCCGTGCAGCAGCCGCTGGACTACACCCAGGGCCGCAACTGGCGGGCCGCCCTGATCCGGGAGAAGTCCACCGGGCGGGTCCTGTTCGGCGTGGGCATCCACCACATCGCCTTCGACGGCTGGTCCCACGCGCTGCTGGTGCGCGACCTCAGCCACGCCTACGCCGCCCGGCTGTCCGGCGCGGCCCCCGTCTGGGCGCGGCCCGCGCCGACGCTGCGCCAGTCGTACGAGGAGTACACCCGGCTGCGCGACGCCGCCGACCTCGAGGCGCAGCGGACCTACTGGCGTGAGCAACTGCGCGGCCTGCCCCGCCAGGGCCGGGGCGCACCTCAGGCGCCCCTGGAGCAGGCGCTGGCCTGGGGCCCCAAGGCCGGGCACATCGTCACCGTCACCCCCGAGGTCATGCAGCGCTGGGACCGGGCCGCCCGGGAACGACGGTTCAGCCGCTCCAGCTACTTCGTCGCCGCGTACGCCTCCGCGCTGCGCGCCATCCACCAACAGGACGACATCGGCCTGCTGATGATCGTGGCCCGGCGCGGCAGCCGCATCCTCGACTCCGCCTTCACCACCCGGATCAACTCGAACTGCGTCCGGGTCCGGTTCCGCCCGGAGACGGACCTGCTCCGGCACGTCCAGCAGACCGTCGACGAGCTGATGGCCGCCCAGGACATCCCCTTCTCGGAGACCGCCGCCGACCCGGCCGTCGGCCTCCCCGGCGACGTGGTCGCCAGCATCCCCGGCTTCGCCTACCAGGACAACGTGGTCCTTCCGCTGGAACTGCCCGGCTGCCGCACCGAGGAGGTCGTCGAGCCGTACGCGCGGGAGGTGATGAGCGGGCTGACGGTCGAGGCCATCCCCCGGGACACCGACGCCCTGCTGCGCATCACCATCCGCACCGACCTGATCCCGTTCACCCTCGCCGAGGAGCTGGGCGCACACATGCTGCGCTTCCTCGAAGCGGGGCCCGCTCCGGTCGTCACCACCGACTGAACCTTCACCCCGTACTCCCCATGCCGTGGGCGCGCCCACCAGTTCCCGGATTTCGTGACCCGGCCGTACTCCTGCGGGTGGCGCCGGTCCTGATCGGAGGTTGACCCATGTCCGTCGGGTTCGTCGGTGGTCGGGCCCCGACCGCGGGTGTCGCCGGGGCCGGTACCGACTTCGAGGCCCTCGACCTGACGGCTGACCTGCGGCGGCCGCTGGTGTGGCCGGCCCGGGCGGCGTCGCAACTGCGGATGCTGGAGCTGCCCGGCCCGGCGGGCCCGGGGCCGGCCGGGCTGATGGTGCTGGCGGGCCTCGTCGGGGTGCTGGCCCGGTACACCGGCCAGGAGGAGGTGGTCCTCGGCCTGTCCTCGGGTGCAGCGGCGGTGCGGGTCGCTGTGGCGGACGATCCGGCGTTCGGTGAGCTGGTGAGCCGGGTGGCCGCGGCGTGGGCCGCGCCGGTGGCGATCACGGGTGTGGCGGGTCCGGTGGCGGTGGGCCTGGTGGACGCCCCGGTGGCCGAGGCGGGACCGGAGACGGTGGACGTCGACCTCGTGGTGAGTGTCGCGGCGGACGGGTCGGCGGTGCGGGTGGACCACGCGGCGGAGGGCTTCTCCGCGGACTGGGTGCGGGGCCTGCTGGAGCAGACCGAGACGCTGGTGTCGGCCGGCCTGCGGGAACCCGGGGTCCCGTTGTCCGGGCTGCCGTTGTTGGGCACGGCCGAGCGGGAGCGGCTGCTCGCGTGGGGGCGGGGCCCGGTCCGTCCGGTGCCGGACGAGCCGCTGCACGAACTGGTGTTGCGGTGGGCACGCCGGACGCCGGACGCGGTCGCGGGTGTCGCCGAGGGCGAGGTCGTCACGTACGCGGAACTGGACCGCCGCTCCGGGGCGCTGGCGGCATACCTGCGCTCAGCCGGTGTCGGCGTCGGGGACGTGGTGTCGCTGGCCCTGGACCGCAGCATGTGGACGTTGATCGCCACCCTCGGCGTCCTGCGGGCGGGTGCGGCCTACACGCCGATGGACGTGTCCTGGCCGGCGGAGCGGATGCGGATGCTGCTCGCCGACCACGGCGCCCGGATCGTGCTCACCGTCGGCGCGGTGGCGCCCCGGGTTCCGAGCGGCGACGGCGTGTCCGTGGTGGCGCTGGACGACGACTGGCCGGTGGTACGGGACTGTGAACCGGTGGATCTGCCGGTGGTGCCGGCCGACGCGCCGGCGTTCGTGATCTACACGTCGGGATCGACCGGTACGCCGAAGGGCGTCGTGCTGACCCACGACAAGCTGACGACCTTCGTCACCTGGATGCGCGACGAGTGCGCGGTCGGCCCGGACAGCCGGATGCTGCACTGCTGCGCCCCGGTCTTCGACGTCGCCCTGGGCGAGATCTACACCGCGCTGACCTCCGGCGCCCGCGTCGTCGTCTGCTCCCGTGACGACCTGCTCGACGCCCGCCGGTTGACGGAGCTGATCGCGAAGGAGGAGACCACCCACGCGTTCTGCCCGCCCACCAACCTCGCCGCCGTGGACCCGGCCGACTGCCCGAGCATGTCGTGCGTGACCCTCGCCGGGGAACCCGTCCCGCCCCGCATGGCCCGACGGTGGATGGCCGCCGGCGCCCGCCTGATCAACGCGTACGGGCCCGCCGAGGCATCCGTGGCGTGCACGTGGTTCGACGCGTCGGAGGGCTGGGGCGGCGCGTACGTGCCGATCGGCCGGCCCATGCCCAACCGCCAGATCCGCGTCGTCGACGCCAACCTCGGCCTCGTCCCCATGGGTGTCCCCGGCGAAATCCTCATCACCGGTGCCGGGGTCGCCGACAGCTACCTCAACCGACCCGACCTGACCGCCCAACGGTTCGTCACCGACCCGTACGGCGGCGGCGTCGCCTACCGCACCGGCGACCTCGGCCGATGGAACGCCACCGGAGCACTCGAGATCCTCGGCCGGATGGACCACCAGGTCAAGGTCAACGGCATCCGCATCGAACTCGGCGAGATAGAGGCCGTCCTCGAACAGCATCCGGACGTCGGCACGGCCGTGGTCGTCCGCCGCGAGGACCGGGGCGTCGCCCGCCTGGTCGGCTACGTGACCGGCCGCGACGGCCGGAGCCCGGCCGTGACCGCGCTGCGGGAGCACGCCGCGGGCGTGCTGCCCCCGTACATGGTCCCCGCCGTGATCATGGTCCTCGACCGGTTCCCCGTCGGCGGCACCGGGAAGATCGACAGAAGGGCGCTACCGGAACCGGGCTCGCAGCGCCCGGACCTCGGCGTGGACTACGTCGAAGCCGCGACGGACGAGGAACGTCTCGTGGCCGGAGTGTTCGCGACCGTCCTCGGTATCGACCGGGTCGGCACGCGGGACAGCTTCTTCGCCCTCGGCGGCACCTCCCTGCAGTCCGCCGCCGTCGCCGCCGCCGTCGACGAGGCCGCCGACGTCGTCGTACCCGTCTCGCAGATCCACCGCACGCCCACACCGCACGGCCTGGCGCACTGGCTCACCACCGCGCCCCGCCGCCCCACGGCCGAACCGGAACCGCCCGTCAGCGGCCGCCCCGGCCCGACCGGGCCCGTTCCGCTGACCCTGTCGGTCGGCAAGTTCGTCTGGCTCCCCTTCGACCTGGTCTGCCCGGCCACCTGGTGGATCGAGGGCGAACCGGACCTCCGCGCGCTGATGGCGGCGCTCGGCGACGTGCACCGGCGGCACGAGGCGTTGTACGCCCGCTACCGGCGGGTGGACCCGCCCGTGGCCGTCGTCCCGCCGAACCCGGGCATGCCCCCGCTCCGGCTGCTCACCGACGCCACGAGCGAACAGGAGGCGCTCGACCAGCTCGCCGAGGCGGTGCAGCAGCCGCTGGACTACACCCAGGGCCGCAACTGGCGGGCCGCGCTCGTCCGCGAGAGATCGACCGGGCGGATCCTCTTCGGCGTCGGCATCCACCACATCGCCTTCGACGGGTGGTCGCACGGGCTGCTCGTCCGGGACCTCAGCCGCGCCTACGCCGCCCGCCTGGCCGGCCGGGCACCCGCGTGGGACCGCCCCGCACCCACGCTGCGCCAGTTCCACGACGAGCACACCCGCCTGCGGACCGCCACCGACCTCGACGCGCAGCGGGACTACTGGCGCGAGCAGTTGCGGGGACTCGCCCGCCAGGGCGAGGGCCGGCCCCAGTCGCTGTTGGAGCAGACCCCGACCTGGGGCCCCAGGACCGGGCACACCGTCGCCGTCCCTCCCGAGGTGCTGGACCGCTGGGACCGGGCCACCCGGGAACACCGGTTCAGCCGCTCCACCTACTTCGCCGCCGCCTACGCCTCCGCGCTGCGCGCCATCCACCAGCAGGACGACATCGCCCTGCTGATGATCGTCGCCCAGCGCGGCAGCCGGATCCTCGACTCCACCTTCACGAGCAGGATCACCTCCAACTGCCTCCGGGTCCGGTTCGACGGGCCGGAGAAGAACCTGATCCGCGCGGTCCAGCGCACCGCGGACGGGCTGATGGCCGCCCAGGACGTTGCCTTCGTGGAGATGACCACCGACCCGATCCTCGGCATGTCCCGCGAGGTGGCGAACAGCCTGCCCTCCTTCGCCTACCAGGACAACCTCGTCCCTCCGCTGGCGCTGCCCGGCTGCCGGACCGAGGAGGTCGTCGAGCCGTACGCCCGGGAGTGGTCGGGTTCCTGCCTCGCCGAGGTGCTTCCCGGTGCCACGGGCGCCCTCCTGCGCCTCACCATCCGCACCGATCTGGTCCCGCCCCCCGTCGCCGAGATGCTGGCCACCGCCATGCTGCGCTTCCTGGAAGCCGGCCCCGAGGCCGCCGACGGGCTGCGCTGAGAGGTCCCACAGACGCCGCGACCGGCCTGCCACCGGAGTCACCCGGGCCGCGTTCGCGGAGCAACGACGCGCTGCTGGAGCTGGCCCGGGGGTCAGCGCCGGAAGCGTTGCCTCAGGTACTCGTGGATCGGCGCCAGGTCCTCGGCGGTGAACACGGTGGTGGCATGGTTCTCCCGCTCGCCGTAGCGGTCGACGCTGTAGCGCAGCGGCTCGTGGTGACGCCGGATGACGTACCGCACGTCCACGCCGAACGCCACCGACTCGCGGGTGCTCACGAACTGCCGCAGCGGATGGCCGCCGCGCTCCGCCAGTTCCACGAGTTCCGTGGTGACCAGGGACAGGTCGGGCCCCTCCGCGAGGATCCGCAGCGGCGGGCCCGGACACTCGGTGCGGTACGCCCGGGTGATCGCCGCGAGGTCGAGGGCACGCAGCGCGGAGAGGTCCTCCTCGCCGGCCCAGCCGGCCCGGAACCCCACGCGCGGCCAGCCCTGCGGGCGTGGGGCGTCACGGTTGCCGACCTCGGTCAGCAGGACCCGGGTGACGTCGGCGAGGTCGTCGGCGGCGTGCACCGGATCGCCGAGCTTGGCCACCCCGTGGTCGCGCAGGTGCAGCTCGAACCGGCCGTCGCGTTCGGCGATCCGGTACGACATCCGCTCGCCGGTGGCGACGAAGGGGTTGCCGTACAACGTCGCCGGCGGCCACCAGCCGCACTCGCGCAGCCAGTCGACCGCGACGGGATCGAGTTCGTCGGCGGTGACCGCCCGGACGCTGCCGGGCGGGTCGAGCCTGCTGACGATGGCCCACAGCTCCTCGCAGGCGGCCTGCTCGCTGTCGAAGACGACCGGCTCCGGGCCGTGCGTGTCGGGGGGAAAGCGGGCGGGGCGGTGCAGGTCCCGGACGGTGACGATGTACCGACCGTCCTCGATCAGCAGGTTCCACGCGCCGTAGCACATCGACATCGACCTGCCCACTGCGCGGCCCTGGCCGCGCAGGGTGTCGTAGTGGCCCGCGTACGCCTGGAACGGGTCGTGGCCGGCAGCGCGCAGGCGCTGCTGAAGCTGCAGAAAGTTCACCCGATCATGGTGCACCCCGCGGCCGGGGCGCGGGTCAGTGCACGAGGGCCGCGGGGCAGTGCGCGAGGAGCTCGGTCGGGGCGTGCACGACGAGGTCGGGACCGGCGGCGAGCAGCGCCGCCACGTCACCGCCGTGCCAGGTGGTGGCGACGGCCGTCGCACCGGCGTCCCGGCCGCTGAGCAGGTCGATGACCGCGTCGCCCACCATCATGGCCTGGTGCGGCGACACGTCGAGGTGGCCCAGCGCCTGCAGCACGATGTCCGGGGCGGGCTTCGGACGGGCGACCTCGTCGGAGCCGATCACCTGACCGAAGAGGCCCAGCACGCCGAGCTGGTCGAGCAGCGAACGGGCCCGGGGGCCGGCCTTGCCGGTGGCGATCGCCATCCGGATCCCCCGCGCGTGCAGCGTCTCCAGGGTCTCCCGGACGCCGGGGAAGAGCGGCACCAGGTGCGCCATCCGGTAGCTCTCCCGGACGAACGGCTCCTCCATCTCCAGCGGCAGTCCCATCAGGCGCATGATGTCCGGGAAGTACCGGCCCATGTGCCGGTTGTACTCCTCGAACGGCGCCGGTCCGTCGCCCACCACCTCCGCGTACGCGATGCTGAACGCCTCGCGCATGACGGCCGAGCTGTCGACGATGACGCCGTCGAGGTCGAACACGACCGCGCGGATCGGGCCGCGCTCCGGCGACCGCGGGGTCATCTCGACGGTGGGCGAAGGATGGCTCATGGCTGCTCCCGGAAGACGGTGGGGCCGACGGTGGTTCTCACCGGTCGCGATGGCCCGCCAACGCGTGCTGCCGCTCCGGCCGGGTGGGCCGGGCGGACTGGTAGATCCGTTCGATGATGTCGATGGTCCGGCGCGCCTCGGCGACGGCCGCGCCCCGACCGGTCGGGTCGGCGAGCAGCCCCGGCAGGGCGTCGAGCTGGTGGTCGTACTCGGCGCCGATCGGCTCCTCGGGCAGCGGCAACCGGACGGTCTCGCCGTCGCGGGTACGCGTCAGCACCGGCGTCGGCTCGCGGTTGGGGCTGAAGCCGAACGTGCAACGCAGCGTCGCCGACCCGGCGGCGCCGTGCACGGTGACGGTGGTGCGGTCCAGCGACTCGTGCGAGGCCCAGCAGGCGTGCAGGGCGACCGAGGCCCCCTCGGCGGTGACCAGGAAGCCCCGCGCGGTGTCCTCGACGTCCCCACGGGCACCGCCACGGGCGCCGGCGTCGCTGCGCCAGGCGGCGTGGGCGGCGCTGTCGTTGACGAAGTCGTCGGAGACGCTGCCGATGGCGTGGGTGACCAGGCTCGGGCCGAGCATCGGCAGCACCGTGTCGAGCAGGTGCCAGCCGAGGTCCACCAGCGCGCCCCCGCCGGAGAGGTCGCGGCGGGTGAACCAACCACCCGCGTCGGGCACCCCCCGGGCACGGACCCAGGCCACGTCGACGTGTCGGATCGGGCCCAGCTCGTCGGCCACGGCGGCCAGCGCCCGGATGTCGGCCCGGTAGCGGGCGGCGCTGCCGGCCAGCAGCACCGCGCCACCGTCGCGTTCGGCGTCGGCCAGCAGGGTCGCCTCGGCGGAGGTCAGGCAGACCGGCTTCTCCAGGAACACCGGTACGCCCCGGCGCAGCAGCCGGACGGCGACGGCGGCGTGCAGGTGGTTCGGCACGGCGACAACCGCCAGGTCCACCGCCCCGGCCGGCAGGTCGTCGACGTCGGCGTACGCGGACGGGACGTGGTGCGCCTCGCGGGCCCGGTCGCGTACGCCGGACTCCGGGTCGACCACGGCGGTCACCTCGAAGCCCGGGTGCGCGGCGAGCCGGGGCAGCCAGATCTCCCGCCCGGCCCACCCGAGGCCGACCACCGCGACCCGCACCGCTCGGGCGGGCGCGACGGCCGGGGGCAGGGCGGTCATCCGGCGAGGACGTCGGCGAGCACGGCGGCGATGTCGTGCATCTGCTGCTCCGTGCCGAGCAGGGTGCGGTGGTGCAGCCAGATGCAGTCGGAGTGGATCTGCTCGACGTTGGGGCAGCGGGCGGCGATCGCCTCGACCGACTCGTCGGGGGCGCCGGCCTTCCAGAAGCCCTCGCACCGGTAGATCGCCCGGAACGCCACGAACGCCGGGACGCCCCGGGCGATGAGCGCGTCCACCACGGCGCGGCGGCGCTCGATGGTGATGCCGGGAACCCGGAACATCGCCATGTAGTGCGGGTTGCGGTCGGTACGCGGGTCGGTGGTCTGCGGTACCACGCCGGGGATCTCGGCGAGCAGGCTCGACAGCAGCGGCCAGCGCTGCTCGCGCAGCGCGATCTGCCCGTCCAGGCGGGACAGCTGGGCACGCAGCACGGCGGCGGTGAACTCGCCCATCCGGTAGTTCGAGCCGGTGGTGCCGTGCAGGTAGTCCCGGTCGGTGCGGGGCCGGCCGCAGCTGTGCACGAGGAACGCCCGCTCGCGCAGCTCCTCGTCGGGGAAGACGACCGCCCCGCCCTCGCCGGCGGTCATCAGCTTGCCGTTCTGGAAGCTGAACGCGGCCACGGAGCCGAGCGCGCCGGCCCGCTTGCCCTGCCACTGCGCGCCGTGGGCATGCGCCGCGTCCTGCAGCACCGCCACCCCGGCGTCGGCGGCGAGCTTGTCCAGCGCGTCCATGTCGGCGAACTGGCCGGCCATGTGCACCGGCATGACGACCTTGGTACGAGGCGTGATCGCGGCCTCGACGGCGGCCGGGTCGACGCAGTAGGTGTCCAGGTCGACGTCGACCGGCACGGCGACCGCGCCGAGGCGCTGGGCGGCCAGCGAGGACGAGATGAACGTGAACGCCGGGACGATCACCTCGGTGCCCGGTCCGACGCCGAGCACCTCCAGGGCGACCTCCAGGGCGTGGGTGCCGTTCGTGACGGCCAGCGCGTGGGGCGTGCCGTGGTAGTCACCGAACTCCCGCTCGAAGGAGTCGACCTCGCTGCCGCCCATCCGCCACCACTGCCCCTGTTCCAGGGCGCGGATCAGTCCGGTCCGCTCCTCGTCGCCGAACTGCGGCCACTCGGGGAACTCCGACACCGTCGAGGGCTGACCACTCATGACTTCCCACTTCCCAACTCGGGCAGACCAGGGGCTTCGCCGGACCATCGGGCGGGACGACCCGGGACCGCCGGTGCGCGGTCGCGGGCACACCGGGGCGCCGGATGGCCGGTTCGAGGTAGGTGACGCTTCCGTTGGAGCCGGCGGCGTCGCTTCAGCAGGGAGGACGGTAACCGACACGGACGCACGGTCACCGCCCCTAACAGCCCCTAGCCACCCCTTAGTCCGCCCGTGCGTCGGCCGTCGCCGGTTCGCCCGACGCCGAGGGCGTAGTAAGACTGCGGTGGACCAGTCATCGGGCCTTGTCGGGACAGGGCCGTGCCCCGCGAGGTGAAGCGTGTCGGACGTGCTGCTGCTGAACGGCCCGAACCTGGGCATCCTCGGCCGGCGGGAACCGGAGATCTACGGCACCGACACCCTGGAGGACATCGAACGCGCGGTCGGCGAGGAGGTCGCCGCCCGGGGCTGGACGGTGGTGGCCGAGCAGCACGACTGCGAGGGCGCCCTGATCCGCGCGATCCAGAACAGCTACGACACGGTGGGCGCCATCGTCAATCCCGGCGCGCTGATGATCGCGGGCTGGAGCCTGCGCGACGCGCTGGCCAACTATCCCCGGCCCTTCGTCGAGGTGCACCTGTCCAACGTCTGGGCCCGGGAGAGCTTCCGACACGACTCGGTGATCGCCCCGCTGGCCAGCGGCGTCATCGTCGGGCTCGGGTCGCTGGGCTACCGACTGGCCGCCCGCGCCCTCGTCGCGACCGTCCGGTGACGACCGGACACCCCGCCGTCCGGTGCCGTCGGCGCCGACCCGGCAGCGGTACGGTCGTCCGCACGTCCCGACTCTCCCCCAAGGACCTCACGTGCACATTCCCGTCCTCGTCCTGACCCTCATCCTCGCCGCGGTGTTCCTCGGCACCGCCGTGCCGAAGCTCACCGGGCAGGCGCAGATGCGCGAGCGGATGGACCACCTCGGTGTCCCACCCGGGCTGACGCGGCTGCTCGGGGTGCTGGAACTCGCCGCGGTCGCCGGGCTGCTGCTCGGCCTGCTCTGGCCGCCGCTGGGCATCGCGGCGGCGATCGGTCTGGCCCTGCAGATGGTGGGTGCGGTGGTCTACCACGCCCGCGCGAAGGACCCGGCCCCGATGACCCTGACGCCGGTCATCTTCGCCGTGGCCGCCCTCGCGCTCGTCTACCTGCACGTGCGGCAGGGCTGAGGCCACCGCGTGTCCGGTCCGCATCGACCCGCCGGTGTGCTGGGCGTCGACGTCGGCGGCACCAAGGTCGCGCTGCGCGCCGAGGCGCCCGGACGCCCGCCGTACGACCGGACGTTCCGCTGGCCGCACGGCGCGGACCCGGCGGCGGACCTGGCGGTTCTCTCCGCCGAGGTGGACCGGCTGCGCGACGGGTGGGGGCCGGTGGGCGCGGTCGGGGTGGCGATGCCCGCGACCACCGACGCGGCGGGCACCGTCACCACCTGGCCCGGGCGGCCCGGCTGGGCGGGGCTCGACCTCGCGGGCGCACTGCGGCGCCTCTTCCCCGACGCGGCGACCGCCGTCGCCGACGACGGTGACCTCGCGGCCCTGGCCGAGGCCCGCCGCGCCGACGCGGACGACGTGGTCTACCTCGGCGTCGGCACCGGGATCGGCGGCGGCGTGGTGCTGGCCGGGCGGTCGGTGCCCGGCCGGTCCTCCGCCGAGATCGGTCACATGGTCGTCGCCCTCGACGGCGAGCGTTGCGACTGCGGCCGGCGCGGTTGTCTGCAGTCGATCGCGTCCGGGCCCGCCACCCTGCGCCGGGCCGCCGTCGGCCGCGGCGGCGAGGTGAGCTTCGACGACCTGCGGGCGGGGCTCGACGAGCGACGGCCCTGGGCGGTGGCGGCCGTCGACGCGAGCTGCCGCGCGCTGGCGGCGGCCGTGGTCAGCCTCGGCGAACTGCTGGACCCGGCGGGGGCGAGGGGGGGCGGCGCCTCCGCCGCCCCCCTCCCCGGATTCGTGCCGCTCGCCGCCGAGCGGGCCCGCCGGGCCGGCCGGCCCGGACGGCCGGCGCCGCCGGTGCGGGCCGCCACCCTCGGCGCGTCCTCGTCCCTGCACGGCGCGGTGGAGCTGGCCCGCGACCTGACCGGCACGCCGGTCTGCCCGCCTTCCGTCCCCATCTGACAAAGGAGATCAGCCATGGTCAGGATCGGTGTCATCGTCGGCAGCACGCGGCCCGGGCGCAAGGCCGACGCCGTGGCCCGCTGGGTGACCGACGTCGCCGGCAGGCGGAGCGACGCCACGGCCGAGCTGGTCGACATCGCCGACTACGCCCTGCCGCACTTCGACGAGGTGCTGCCGCCGTCGATGGCGCCGTCGCGACGCCCCGCCGTACGCCGCTGGGCCTCGACCGTCGCCGGTTTCGACGGCTTCGTCTTCGTCACCCCGGAGTACAACCACTCCATCCCCGGCGCGCTGAAGGACGCCGTCGACTTCCTGTTCCAGGAGTGGCGGCACGCCTCCGCCGGTCTCGTCAGCTACGGCGTGCACGGCGGCACCCGGGCCGCCGAGCACCTACGGCTGGTGCTCGGTCAGGTCGGGGTCGCCGACGTCCGGTCCCAGGTCGCGCTCTCCCTCACGACCGACTTCGTCAACTACCGCGACTTCCGGCCGGCCGCGCACCACGAGCAGGCCCTCGGCACCATGCTCGACGAGGTGGTCGCCTGGGCCGGCGCGTTGCGGACGCTGCGCCGGGCCTGACGCCGACGCGCCACCACCGCCCGGCGCGGCCGGTCCGCGCGGAGGCCTCGGCGATCGGGCGGTGGTCGCCCGGCCCCACCCCCGGCCGGTCCGCGCGGAGGCGTCGGCGATCGTCGGCCCCGCGTCAGCCGATTCGCTCGGCCCGGCGCAGCAGCGCGGCGGCCACACAGCCACCCGCGAAGACGGCCACCGCGCCGACCGTCTGGCCGGTCTCCAGGGCGGAGCGGAACGCGTCGGAGACGAGCGCGCGCTCCGACTCCGTCCGCGCGGCGGCCAGCGCGGCGGGGAAGGACCCCGCGCCGGCCACGGCGGCGGGCAGCAGGGCGGCGAACCGGGCGTTGAGAATCGCGCCCAGCACGGCGATGCCGAGGCTGCTGCCGACCTCCGTCATGGTGCCGTCCACCCCGGCGCCGGCCCCGGCCTTCTCCGGCGGGATCGCGCTCATCACGGCCTCCACGATGGCCGGGTTGGCCACGGCGCAGCCGGCACCCATCACCAGCAGGCCCGACAGCAGCACGCCGTAGCCGTCCGTCGGGGCGTGGGTGATCAGGGCCAGACCGCCGGCGAGCAGCGTCATGCCGAGCGCGATCGACCACGCCAGTCCGAGCCGGCGGATCACCAGGGCGGCGACCCCGCCCACGTTCAGCAGGACGATGGAGAGCGCGAACGGCATCATCCGCAGCCCCGCCTCCCAGGCCGGGTAGCCGCGTACGAACTGCAGGTGCTGGGTCAGCAGGAACAGCGCGCCCGTGGCGCCGAAGGTGATCAGGACGACCCCGGAGACCGCGCCCACGAAGCGGGGGTTGCGGAAGAAGTGCATGTCCAGCATGGGGTCGGCGACCCGCCGCTCCCAGGCCACGAAGGCGGCGAGCAGGAGCACCCCGACGATCGCCGCGCCGAGCACCGGTACGGCGCCCCAGCCCTGCTCCGGCCCGGCGATGATCGCGTAGACGACCCCGGTCAGGCCGGCCGTGGAGAGCGCCACCCCGCCCAGGTCGAGGCGGCCGGGCGCCGGCTGGCGCGACTCCGGCACCAGCGCCCACGCCGCCACCAGGCAGACCAGCACGATCGGGACGTTGACCAGGAAGATCGCGCCCCACGGCAGGTGCGCGAGGACGAGCCCGCCGAACGGCGGCCCGGCCGCGAACCCCAGGGCGCTCGCCGCCGCCCAGAGGCCGATCGCCCGGGTCCGCTCGGCGCCGTCGAAGACCTGCATCGCCACCGCGAGGGTGGCGGTGACCAGCAGCGCGCCGCCGATGCCCATGCCGGCCCGGGCCGCGATCAGCTGGCCGCTGGACCCGGCGAGCCCCGCGGCCAGCGAGCCGAGCCCGAACAGCACGAGGCCGGCCAGCAGCATCCGGCGGCGGCCGTACCGGTCGGCGGCACTGCCCGCGGTGAGCAGCAGTCCGCACTGGACCAGCGCGTACGCGTTGATCATCCACTGCACGTCGGCGGTGGTGGCGGCCAGCTCGGTCGTCAGCACGGGGATCGCGACGGTCAGCACCGTGTTGTCGAGCACCACGGTGACCTGGGCGAGGCAGAGCACGGCGAGGATCAGCCACCGGCCGCGTACCCGGGCGTCCGCGCCGCCGGCCGGTGCCCCGGCGGCCCGCTCGATCGTGGTCGTCATCCGGCCGGGGCGAAGCGGGCGATGGGGTTGGCCAGGGTGCCCACCAGCTGCAACGCGGCCGACGGGTCGGCCAGGTCGACCATCTGCTGGTTGTTGCGCAGCTGGAGCCGGTTCAGGCAGGACAGGGCGAACTCCGGGGCGAACAGGTCGTAGCGCCGCAGCCGCTCGGCGAGGTGCGGGACGCTGTCGGCGTAGTCGGCGGCGCACTCGGCGACCGTCCGCCAGAAGGTCTCCTCGTCCAGGACGTCCTCGGTGACGAGGAGCGCGCTGAGGTAGCGCAGGAAGCCGTCGAAGACGTCGGTGAAGATGGACAGCAGCTTCATGTCCTCCGGCACCTCGGCCCTGATCCGTCGGACCTGCGGGGGCAGGTCGGCGTCCGGATCCATCACCACGATCTCCTCGGCGATGTCCTTGAAGATCGCCCGCTCGACCGTCGCGTCGTTCAGCACGAGGATGACGTTCTCGCCGTGCGGCATGAAGGCCAGGTCGTGGGCGTAGAAGCTGTGCAGCAGCGGGGTGAGGTAGGCGTCGAGGTAGCGGCGCAGCCAGGCCTGCGGCGGCTGTCCCGAGCGGGCGATCAGCGCGGCGGCGAACGAGCGGCCGTCGCGGTCGGTGTGCAGCAGCGACGCCATGGTGGCCAGCCGCCGGCCCGGCTCCAGGGTGGGCACCGGGCTCTCCCGCCACAGGGCGGCGAGCATCTTGCGGTACGGGGAGTACCGGTCGGTGGCCGCCTCGTACTCCAGGTGCCGGTACCCGACGGCGGCCCGCTCGCGGATGATCGTCAGTCCGGTGCCCCTGAGGACCTCGTCGCCGTCGATGAGGTCGGCGAGCCAGTCGTTGATGGCCGGGGTCGCCTCCATGTACGCGGCGGACAGTCCCCGCATGAAGCCCATGTTCAGCACGGACAGCGCCGTCTTCACGTAGTGCCGCGACGGGTCGGTGACGTTGAAGAAGGTGCGGATGGACTGCTGGGCGAGGTACTCGTCGGGGCCGGGTCCGAGGCAGACCAGCCGGCGCTGCGCCACCTCGGCGGCGAAGGTGACGGAGATCTTGTTCCACCACTGCCACGGGTGCACCGGGATGAGCAGGTAGTCGGCCGGGTCGAGGCCGAGCCCGGTCAGCGTGTCCGCGAAACCGGCGAGGGTGTCGTCGCCGAGCTCGGTGCGCAGCAGGGTGTCGTAGTCGAGGTCGGCGGCGCAGGTGAAGGTCGTCCGGTCGCGGTGGGCGGCCAGCCAGAGCAGCCGCAGCCGGTTGCCGGCCTCCGGGGCGTACGCGTGGTATTCGTGGATGCCGAAGCCGATGCGGCCGTTGTTCGCGACGAAGCCCGGGTGGCCCTCGGTCATCTGCGTCTCGATGTCCTGGAAGTCCGCGTCGACGAGGTCGGCCGCGCCGATCGCCGGCTTGCCGAGCTTGTACGCGGTGCTCGCCAGCGTGGAGCTGATCTCCTCCAGGTAGACGGGGAGGATCTGGTCGGTGAGGCCGAGCGCGCCGCGCAGATCGAGGAAGAACTCCAGGGCATCCAGCGGCAGTTCGGTGTCGCCCCGGTGGCGGGTGACGCTGTCGGCGTCGATGCGCCAGTGGTCGAGGGCCAGCAGGCTCGCGGTGAACCGGTAGACGGTCTCGCCGTCGTCGCCGCGCACCTGGTAGCGCCGCTCCCCGGCGGCCGCGCCGGCGGGCGAGGGCGCGCCGGCCGGCCCGGCGGGCACGGGCTGCGGGGCGAGGAGCCGCTCATGGGCGAACTCGGCCAGCGCCTTGCGGACCAGCAGCCGGTTGGCCTGGGCCCAGTTCGCGGGCGTCAGGTGGGCCACGGATGCGAGCGGGTTCACGCGGGCACGTCTCCTCGGGTTGCGGCGTGGAACTGGTCACGGGTGCAGACGCTGAGCAGCGCGTCCTTCTCGGGCTTGCGGATCGGGCCGACCACGGTGAAGCCGACGGCCGCGTTGAGCGCGTGCACCGCCGTGTTGCGCACGTCGGGCTCCACGACGACCCGCCGGGTGGCCGGGTCGGCGAAGAGCCACGCCATCACGGTGGTGATCACCGCCAGGGTGAAGCCGTGCACGGGCACCTCGGCGGGCGCGCAGAGGAAGTGCATCCCGACGTCGCCGTCGGCCGCGTCGTGCAGGCCGACGAGTTCGACGTGGGCGGGGTCGTACCGCTCGGCGAGGAAGGCCGGCCGGCCCTCGTGCAGGCCGAGGAACGCACCGTGGTGCGGGTGCGCGGCGATGCGCCGGTACTCCTCGGCGACCCGGGCCACGTCGGCGTCCTGCATGAGCCAGAACGCGGCCTTCGGGTGGGTCACCCAGCGGTGCAGCAGCGGCGCGTCGGCGTCCGGGTCGAGCGTACGCAGGGCGAACTCGCCGAGCCGGTCGTCGACGCGGCGGTGGACCACCTCGGTCACGACGCGGCCCCGGCCGGCACGCCGAACTCCTGGAAGGCGATGCCCTTCTCGATCGGGTAGTGCTCGCGGCCCAGCAACTCCCGGATGATCCACGAGTTGCGGTACGGGCCCATGCCCAGGTCGGGCGAGGTGACGCTGTGCGTGTGGGTGCCGGCGTTCTGCAGGAAGATGCCCCGGCCGGTGTGGTCGATGCTGTAGTTGCGGGCCACGTCGAAGCGCCCGTGCGCGTCCCAGCGGATCCGGTCGCGCACCGGCGCCAGGAACTCCGGGACGCGGTAGTGGTAGCCGGTGGCCAGCACCAGCCCCTCGGTGTCGAGGGTGAAGTCGCGCTCCTGCTCGACGTGGCGCAGGCCCAGCGTGTACGTCCCGCTGGACTCGTCGAAGGCGGCGGTGCTCAGCGCGGTGTTGGTCAGCAGCCGGGTGCGGACCGGCCCGGGGATGCTCTTGGCGTAGAGCAGGTCGTAGATATCGTTGATCAGGTCGGAGTTGATGCCCTTGAACAGCCCCTTCTGCTCGGACTCCAGCCGGTAGCGGGTGGGCTCCGGCAGGGCGTGGAAGTAGTCCACGTAGTCCGGCGAGGTCATCTCGAGGGTGAGCTTGGTGTACTCGAGGGGGAAGAACCGGGGCGAGCGGGTCACCCAGTTGAGCTGGTAGTCGTGCGAGTCGATGTCGGCGAGCAGGTCGTGGTAGATCTCGGCCGCGCTCTGCCCGCTGCCGATCACGGTGATGCTCCGCTTCGCCCGCAGCGCCGTCCGGTGCTCCAGGTACCGCGAGTTGTGGATCGCGTCGCCGCCGAGCCCCGCGCAGGCGTCCGGCACGAACGGCGGGGTGCCGGTGCCGAGCACCAGGTGCCGGGCCCGGTAGGTGACCGACTCCCCCGTGGCCGTGACCGTGGCCCGCACGGTGTAGTGCTCGTCGGCCGGGTCGAACCCGACGGCGGTGACGTGCTGGCCGAACCGGACGCTGCGCAGCTTGCCGGCGGCCCAGCGGCAGTAGTCGTCGTACTCGCTGCGCAGGGGGAAGAAGCTCTCCCGGATGTAGAACGGGTACAGCCGGCCGGATTCCTTGAGATAGCTCAGGAAGGAGTACGGCGAGGTCGGGTCGGCGAGCGTGACCAGGTCGGCGATGAAGGGCGTCTGGAGCCGGGTCGACTCCAGCAGCATCCCGGGATGCCAGCTGAAGCTGTCGCGCGCCTCCAGGAAGATTCCGTCGAGCTCGTCGATCGGCTCGGTCAGGCAGGCCAGGCCCAGGTTGTACGGGCCCAGCCCGACGGCGATGAAGTCGTGCGTCGACATGCGGTTCTCCAGAGCGGGGGGCGGATCGTCAGCCGACGGGGCAGGACAGCTCGGCGGTGACCCTGGTCTGCGCGTACCAGCCGGCGTGTTCGGCGATGAGGTCGAGGACGTGGGCGATGTCGTCCAGCGTGGTCTCGGGGTTGAGCAGGGTGAACTTGAGATAGTGCGCGCCGTCGACCTTGGTTCCGGCGACGAGGCCGGCGCCGGAGGCCGCCAGCGCCTCGCGGGCGTAGAGGTTGGCGTCGTCGACGACCTCCCGGCCGGCGGCGGTCGGCAGGTAGCGGAAGACCACGGTGCTCAGCTGCGACCGGGTCACCACCTCGAAGCGCGGATCCTCGGTGAGCATCTGCCAGGCGGCGGCGGCGCGGTCGACCACCTCGTCGAAGAGCGCGCCGATCGCGTCCGGTCCCATGATCCGCAGGGTCAGCCACAGCTTGAGGGCGTCGAAGCGGCGGGTGGTCTGGATGCTCTTGTCGACCTGGTTGGGGATGCGCTGCTCGACCATGCGCGCCGGGTTGAGGTAGTCGGCGTGCCAGGTGGCGTGGCGCAGGACGCGCCGGTCGCGCACCAGCAGCGCGCTGGAGCTGACCGGCTGGAAGAACGACTTGTGGTAGTCGACGGTGACCGAGTCGGCCCGTTCGATGCCGTCGAGCAGGTGCCGGCGGGTCGGCGACACCAGCAGTCCGCAGCCGTACGCGGCGTCGACGTGCAGCCAGACGCCGGCGGCGGCGCAGATGTCGGCGATCTGCGGCAGCGGGTCGATGGTGCCGAAGTCGGTGGTGCCGCCGGTGGCGACGACGGCCATCACCACCAGCCCCTCCTCCCGGCACCGGGCGATCTCCCGGGCCAGGTCGGCCGTGCGCATCCGCCGGTCGGCGTCGGTGGGCACGGTGACGACGGCGTCGGCGCCGAGGCCGAGCAGCTTGGCCGCCTTCTGCACGCTGAAGTGGCCGGCCGTCGAGGTGAGGATGCGCAGTCGGGACAGCAGCTCCGGGCGGGACTGCCGCTCGGTCGCCCGGCCGACGAGCTTGGCGCAGGTCTCCTCGCGGGCGAGCAGCATCGCCTGGAGGTTGGACTGGGTCCCGCCGCTGGTGAAGATGCCGTCGGCCGCCGGTCCGAGGCCGATCCGGTCGGCGGTCCAGTCGATGAGCCGGCGTTCGATGAGGGTGCCGCCGGCGCTCTGGTCCCAGGTGTCCAGCGAGGAGTTGACGGCGCTGAGCACCGCCTCCCCGAGCAGCGCGGGGATCACCACCGGGCAGTTGAGGTGCGCCAGGTAGCGGGGGTGGTGGAAGTAGACGGCGTCGCGCAGGTAGACGTCGTGCAGTTCGTCGAGCGCGGCCCCGCTGTCGCCCAGCGGCCGGTCCAGGTCGATGCCGGCGATCCGCGGCGCCAGCTCGTCCGGCGTCACGCCGGTGAACGGGCGGTCCACCTCGGCCATCCGGGTCGCGACCCGGCCGATCCCCTCGGCCAGCACGCGCCGGTAGTCCTGCACCGTGCCGGCGGTGAAGAGATGGGCGCGGGCGCCGTCGGAGGCGGGGATCACCCCGGTCGAAGGCACCTGGACGGCGGGTCCGGGCAGGCTCATGCGGGTCCTCAACGGTCGGGAGTGGACGGTGGGGCGGGGACGTCGGGACGTGACCATCCGCCCGCAGTCCGTGATCGAGCTAGATTAGGTTACCCTAACCTAATCGGGTGTCAACATCGGTGCTCCGATGTGGGCGGTGTCGCTCAGCCGGGCAGCTTCGCCAACTCGCGCCCGCCCGACGCCACCTCGGGCGGCCGCCGGAACCGCCGCTGGTGCGCGAGGCCCAGCGCCACGCCGAGCGCCACCAGGACGACGGAGGCCACCGCCACCGCCGGATAGCCGAACACGTCGGCCGCGGCCAGCGCGATCGAGGCCGCCACGAACGAGCAGACCAGCCCGAACGACGACAGCACCGTGAAGTCCGTGCCGCCCGTGCCGGGCCGCGAGTAGTCCATGTTGACCGTGTAGAGCACCACGTTGGCGATCGTGTAGGCGGCCATGAAGCAGCAGAGCGCGGCGACCGTCGCGCCGAGCGGGGCCCGGCCGTTCATCAACGGCAGCAGCAGCACCGTGGAGAGCGCGAGCGCCACGCCCCCGGCGACGAGCACGCGCGCGCGGCCGAAGCGGCCGATCGCGGCGCCCGCGACCAGACCGGCCACGATGGCCGGCAGGCTGATCACCACGCCGGTGACCACGCCGATGCGCGCCAGCGACCAGCCCGCGTCCACCAGGGCCGGCGTCACGAGGGCGTACGTCGCGCCGGCGCCGATGTAGACCAGCGGCACCACGCCGAAGGTCCACCAGCGGCAGCCGGGCTGGCCGAGCACCGACAGCAGCGCCCGGTACGCCTGCCCGGCGCTGGCGACGCGGTCGGTGCGCTCCGGTTCCCGGAACCGCCACACCACCAGCAGGCCGACGGCGGTCAGGGCGGCGAGCAGCAGGATCGCCGGCTCCCAGCCGAACCGGTCGTAGACGACCACGCAGGCGCCGCCGCCGAGCAGGTTGCCGACGTAGCTCGCGGCGACCTGGATGCCGTTGCCGGTCCCCCGCGAGCGCTCGGCGAGCAGCCGTACGGCCACGGCGTCGACGGCGATGTCCTGCGTCGCGGAGAGGAACACGTACGCGACGCAGATCGCGACGACCGGGCCGAGCTGCCCGGCGGGGCTGTCGAACGGCAGCAGGGCCAGCAGGGCCAGCACCAGGCCGGCCTGGAGCACCAGCAGCCAGGACCGGTAGTGGCCCCGGCGCCGGGAGCCGTACCGGTCGATGACGGGCGCCCAGAGGAACTTGATCGGCCAGACCAGGCCGACGAACTGCAGCAGCGCCAGCGTGTCGAGGGAGGTGCCGCCGTCGCGCAGGATCGCGGTCAGCCCGACGGTGATGAAGCCGATGCCGAGATACTGCGTGACGTAGAGCGCGGTGAGCGTACCGAGCCGACCCCTCACCTGGCGCTCCAGTAGGCCAGCGAGGTGAGCTGGTGCTTGCCGACGCCCAGGGTCCGCCGGACGTGCTTGGTGATGCCGCGCGTGCTGGCCGCCTCGCAGGCCACCCAGTAGTGGGCGTCCTCGGCGGCGGGCAGGGCCGCGCAGACGGTCTCGACCAGGTGCCGCCCGTCGTCGCGGCGCGGCACCCAGTTGACGTCGTGCGTGGCCGCGGCGCGCGGCGCCAGCTCCTTCTCGCCCTCGTGGGCGTACTCCAGCCACACCGTCGCCGGGGTGTCGGGGGCCGCGGCGAGCAGGCTGTTGACCGCCGGGAGCGAGGCGGCGTCGCCGACCAGGTAGAGGTGCCGCGGGGCGGGGTCCGGCAGGCTGAACTCGGTGCCCTGCACGGTCGCGTCGATGGTGTCGCCGACCTGCGCGGCGGCGGCCCAGCGGGCGGCGCACCCGTCGTGGATGGCGAACTCCAGGTCGAACCGGCCGGTCGCCGGGTCCGGGTCGACGAGCGTGTACGCGCGCTGGTGCGGCTTGCCGTCGTTGTCGAACCACAGCCGCACCCACATGGTGGGGTGCACGCCGCACGCCTCCAGCAGCCCGCCGCCGTCCATGCGCAGTCGACGGTAGTGCTCGCCGACGGCCTCGGTGCCGAGCACGGTCAGCCGGAATTCGCGGCCACCCATCGCCTTGAGCACCAGGGCTTCCCAGTTTCGCTTCACGCACCCCTCCAGGTAAGGTCGGCCTCAGTTAGGGGAGGGTAGCCTAAGTTGACATTCCTGTGGCAGGTGGGACGGCCGCTCATCCGCGAGGCGCGACGATGACCGGCATCCATCGCGACCGGTGGGGGATCCCGCACCTGCGCGCCGGCAGCGTCGACGGGCTCGCCCGGTTGCAGGGGCGGGTCGCCGCCACCGACCGCGCCTGGCAGATCGAAGTGGAGCGGTGGCGCTCGGAGGGCCGGCTCGCCGAGCACGTCGGCCCGGCCGAGCTGGGCTGGGACTCCTTCGCCCGCCGGGCGCGCCTCGACGACACCGCCCGGCGTTGCTTCGAGCGGCTCGCTCCCGCCACCCGGCGGTGGGTCACCGCCTATGTGGACGGGGTCAACGAGGGGCTCGCCGAGGGCGCCGCCGCGACACCCGAGTTCGCGACGCTCGGCTGCGCCCCGGGCAGGTGGCGGCCGTGGTCTCCGCTGGGCGTCTTCCTCGTCCAGCACGTGCTCTTCTCCACCTTCCCCAACAAGCTGTGGCACGCCCACGTCGCCGCCACCCTCGGCCCGGCCGCGACCGACCTGTTCGCCACCGAGGGCCCCGGCGGGTCGGGCAGCAACGCCTGGGCGGTGCCCGGCGACCCCGGCACCGGGCGGGCCCCGGTCATCGCCGGTGACCCGCACCGCATCCTCGAACTGCCCGGCATCTACCAGCAGGTGCGCCTCGCCTGCCCCGAGTTCGACGTGGTCGGCTTCGCCTTCCCCGGGGTCCCCGGCCTGCCCCACTTCGGACACGCCGGCGACGTCGCCTGGGCCGTCACCAACGCGATGGCCGACTACCAGGACCTCTACCGCGAGCAGCTGCGCCGCGACGGCGACCGGGTCCTGGTCCGCGAGGCGGACGGCTGGGCACCGGCGCACCGGCACGTCGAGCGGATCGAGGTCCGCGGCGGCGAGCCGGAGTCCGTCGAGGTGATCGAGACGCCGCGCGGGCCGGTCGTCGACCACGACCGGGGCACCGGCGAGGCGATCAGCCTGCGCACCCCGAGCCGGGTCGAGCAGCGCCTGGGCTTCGAGGCGCTGCTGCCGCTGCTGCGCGCCCGCAGTGCCGACGACGTCGCCGACGCGCTGCGCGACTGGGTCGAGCCGGTCAACAGCGTGCTGGTCGCCGACCGGCACGGGGCGGTGCACCAGCTCGTCGCCGGCCTCGTCCCGCTGCGCGACGACCGGTGCCGCCGGGAGCCGGTGCCCGGCGACGATCCACGCTACGGCTGGGACGGCCGCTACGCCGGGCCGCGCCGCACCGCCGTCGACGGCTTCGCGGTCTGCGCCAACGACCGCCGCCCCGACGTGACGGACCTCGGCACCGGCTTCGCCCCGCCGGACCGGGCCCGCCGCATCCGCGCCCTGCTCGCCCACGGCGTCCCGGCGCAGGCCGTACACGTGGACACCCGGCTGGAGGCCGCGACGCTGCGGGGCGTGCTGGCCCGGGTCGACCCCGGCGGGCTCAGCGCGCCGGCGCGGCGTCTGCGGGACCGGCTGACCGCGTGGGACGGGCACATGCGGGCCGACAGCGCCGACGCCGGCGCCTGGGCGGCCTGGCGCGCGGCCCTGGCCCGCCGGCTGTACGAGCACCCGTGCCTGCGCCCGCTGCGCGACGCCCCGAGCGCGTTCGACGGCCTCTTCGCGCCGTGGACCGACCCGCTGTCGCGCATCGGCCACGCCCTGGACTCGGTGGCCGCCGGGCTGCACCGCCTCGGCGGCGAGATCGGCCCCGTGGCGGTCGGGGCGCTCGAGGACGTGGCGGCGGGCGACCCGCCGGGGCCGTGGGGCCGGCGGCACGTGCTGCACCCCGTCCACCTCGGCGTGGCGGCGGCCGTCGACGAGGCGGTACGCGGCATGCGCGAGCGGGTCGCGCTGGGCGGCGACGCCGACTGCGTGCTGGCCACGTCGAGCGTGCCCGGCGTGTCCGACGCGTGCTGGCGGGGCCCGGTGGCCCGCTACGTGTGGGACCTGACCGACCGCGCGCAGAGCCGCTGGATCGTCCCCTTCGGCGCGTCCGGGCGCCCCGGCGACCCGCACTTCACCGATCAACTGCCACTCTGGGCCGCCGGCGAGCTGGTTCCGGTGGTCACCGACTGGCGAGAACTGACCCGAGAACCAGGAGACGCGACACCGTGACATACAAGGAGAGCATCCCCGGATTCGGCGAGCTGTCGCTCGTCGCGCTGAACCCGGAGACCCACGCGGAGCTCGTGCACAGCTGGGTGACCGAGCCCCGGGCGGCGTTCTGGGGCATGGGTTCGCACTCGGTCGACGAGGTGCGGGAGATCTACGAGTTCGTCGACGGCCTCGACACCCACCACGCGTACCTGATCATGCTCGACGGCGCGCCGATCGGGCTGTTCCAGACCTACCAGCCGGAGGCGGACCCGGTCGGCGAGCGTTACACCGTGCGACCCGGCGACGTCGGGATGCACCTGCTGCTCGCCCCCGGCAGGCGCCCGCCGAAGGGCCTCACCACCGCCATCGGCCCCGCCCTCGCCCGCTTCCTGTTCGCCGACCCAACCCGGCTGCGGATCGTCGTCGAGCCCGACGTGCGCAACGAGCGCGCGCTGGAGCGGCTGCGGCGGGAGGGCTTCACCTTCGCCGACGAGATCGACATGCCCGACAAGCGGGCCCAGCTGGCGTTCCTGACCCGGGACCGGTTCGAGTCGGACCACGCCGTACCCGCCTGAGAGTGCGCTGCGACCGGCCGGCTGCGCCGGTCCGCAGCGAGCTTGACGAAGTCCTCGCTGACGCGGCGCTCCGTGACGCCGTAGACCGCCCGTTCGGCGCCCAGGAAGAAGTCGTCGGACTTGAGCTACTCCGCTGAGGGGGCCTGCGAACCGGAGGCCGATCAGCCGGCGGCCCCCGCACCAGGCCGGTGCGGGGCCCGCCGTGCACTAGCGGATCGAGCGGTGCAGGCGTTCCAGCGTGAATTCTCAGTTCGATGTCGAGCGCTCGGTCATCGAGACCGTCACCGAAGACACGGGGCCGCCGGTCGGGGGACGGCCGGCTAGGGTGCGGGCCATGCGCGTACGTCCTGCCGGACTCCTCCTCGCTGCGGTCGCTGCGGTGCTCTGGGCGCTCGGGATGACCGTCCTGCAACCGCTGACAGAGCAGGTGGGGCCGTGGCCCGAGGCGCTGCGCGGCAACAACGCCTACTGGGCCCGCGACCTGCGCTTCGTCGCGATCGTCGGGGCGGTGGCGGGGCTCGTGCTGGCCGGTGGCGGCAACCGCCGGTGGAGCGTTCCGGCGGTGCTGCTGGGCGGCGCGTGGATGGCCGTCGACGTGGCCGTGGACCGGGTCGACCCCACCGGCGCGGGTTTCACCGTTCTGCTCGCCGTCGCCGGCTGCGCGGCCGTCGCCGGTGCCGCCGCCCTCGCCGTACGCCGGCATCGCGGTGGCCGCGATCGGCGGGCGCTGGTCGCCACCGCCTGCGTCACCGGAGTGTCGGTGCTGATCGCCGCGGGCATCGAGTCACCAACCGACCGGGAGCCGGAACTGAACCGGGCAGCTGTCGTCACGAGCCTGCTGCTGCTCGCCCTGACCCTCGGTTGCGCGCTGGCGGCGGCCCCGAGGTGGCACCCGGCCCGGCAGCGGCTGGCGGTCGGGATCGGCGCGGCGGCCGCCGCCGCCGTCCTGCTGGTGCGGGCGGTGCCGCCCGGCTCGCGGATCCTGCCCGGAGTGCTGCTCGGCGCGGTGCTGCTGACCGGGGTCACCCTGGTGGCCTGGGACTGGCCGGGCGGGCGGCCGGTCTGGCGGTGGCACGCCCTCGCCGCCCTGGCGGCACTGCTCGGCCCGTACGCGATGCTGCTGATCGTGGTCATCGGCACCCTGCCGCTCAACCCGGGCGCGCCGCTGACGGCGCTGGCCGGCAACACCGCCATCAACAGCGCCGATTCCGACGTGCTCAACTCGCTGTCCGGGGTGCTCGCCGGCCTCGGGATGGCGTTGCTGCTGGCCTTCCCGCCCGCCCTCGGCTACCGCCCGGCCGGCCCGGAGCGCCCCGACGGACCGGACGAGCCGGAGGGACCGGACGGGCTGCGCCGGGACAGCGCCGACCGGCGGTAGCCGTAGCCGACGTAGATCAGCGCTCCCCCTCATTCCTGCGGTGGGCCGGCTACGGCCGGGCCCGCCGGGAGGTCGCCACCGCCTTAAGCCTGGTGATCGCCGCGTGCGGGTTGGTGCGGGCGCTGGCGGCCGTCGTGCGGGACGGGCACGGCGAGGCCCCGCCGGGTGCGGCGGGGCCTCGCGGGAACGGGATCAGGCGGTGGGGAAGTTGTCCGGCGTACGGATCCGGTCCCGCATCAGGGCGCCCGACTGGGTGAGCACGTTCGGGCCGGTGTAGGTGCTGCCGGCGCAGGTGCCCGGCCGCAGGGCGGCGCTGCCCTCGGCCTTGTCCGAGTAGGTCCAGTTCGCGTAGCTGATCTTCAGCCGGTCCAGCAGGTCGAGCCAGGCGTTGCTGCTGGCGACGTCGACCCCGCCGTCACCGGTGTAGTCCACCGTGCCGAACTCGGTGACGAACAGCGGCAGCCGCGCGGCGGCGCGCTCCACCTCGGCCCGGTAGTTGTCCTTGTGGGACGCGGCGTAGAAGTGGAACGTGTACATGACGTTGGCCGCGTTCACCGGGTTGGCGATGACCTCGTTGGCGTTCGAGCCGTCGGAGACGCCCAGCGAGGACCAGCCGCGGGTGCCGACCACGACCACCGCGTCCGGGTCGTTGGCCCGGATGACCGGGATGACCTGCTCGGCGTAGCTCTTGATGGTCGCCCAGCTGACACCGTTGGGCTCGTTGGCGATCTCGTAGATGACGTTCTTCTTGGCGGCGTTGCGCGCGGAGACGGCCGCGAAGAAGGTCTTCGCCCGGTCGAGGTTGTACGTCGGGTCGCCCGGGGTCAGGGTGTGGAAGTCGATCAGCGCGTACATGCCGCGCTGCTCGGCCTCGTCGACCAGGGCGTTGACCCGGTTGGTGAACCCGGGCGGGTCGGTCTCGTAGCCGTCCTCCTGGACGTACATGGCGATCCGCAGCAGGTCGGCGCGCCAGTCGTCGGCCAGCGCGTCCAGTGAGGCGTCGTTGTAGCAGCGGGCGAACCACTGGATCCCGTGGGTGCTCATGCCGCGCAGCTGGATCGCCCGGCCGTACTGGTTGCACAGGTTGACCCCGCACACCCGCAGCTGGCCGTTGATCGCCACCGGCGTCTGACCGCCCGGCGGCGGCGTCGTGGGCGGCGGGGTGGTCGGTGGCGGGGTGGTGGGCGGCGGGGTGGTGGGGGCCGGCGGGGTGGTCGGCGTGCTCGCGCCGGTGCAGGCGGTCCCGTTGAGGGTGAACGTGGTCGGCGCGGGGTTGGCGCCGCTCCAGGTGCCGTTGAACCCGATGCTGGTCGACGCGCCGGTCGCCAGGGCGCCGTTCCAGCTCACGCTGCGCGCCGCGACGGCGGCGCCGCTCTGGCTCCAGGTCGCCGACCAGCCCTGGCCGACCCGCTGGCCGGCGTCGGGGAAGGCGAAGCCGAGCGTCCATCCGTCGACCGCGTCGCCCAGGTTCTTGAGGGTGATGGTGGCGGTGAAGCCGCCGGACCAGCTGCTGGTGGCGTAGGTGACGGCGCAACCGGTGGCGGCCTGGGCGTCGGCGGCCGGCACGGCGGCCGAGGCGGCGACGGTCAGCGCGCCGACCGCGCCGGCCATGAGCATCGTGTGCCGGGACGGGCGCGGTGTGAGCTTCATGCGGGGTGCCTTCGCTTCCGATCGGTGGTGGGGTGCGGCAGCACGGGGGCGGCGGGACGCCACGTCCGCCCGGACGGGTGCGGCAGCTCGTACGCCGGCGGCCCGGAACCGGGCCGTCCGGTCGGGAGGCTCGCGGGACAACCCTGCCCACGAGGCCCGGGAGCGCTCCCATCACGGCAGCCTAGGCGCGCCTCCCCGGTCCCCGCAACATGGACGCACGTCGACGTGGCGCACGCGCGCCGGCCCCGGGGCGTCCACGCCCCGGGGCCGGTGTGCCGACGGTGTCGGTCAGAAGGTGGGAGCCAGGTAGAGCAGGCGGTTCGGGGAACCGGTGCCCGGGTTGGTGATCACGTTCGTGGTGGCCTGGCTGACGATGTACGAGTGCACCTGGGCGGGCGTCCAGCTCGGGTTGACGCTGAGCACCCGGGCCGCCGCGCCGGCGACGTGCGGCGAGGCCATCGAGGTGCCGCTGATGGTGTTGGTGGCGGTGTTGCTGTTGTACCAGGCCGACAGGACGCCCACGCCCGGGGCGAAGATGTCGGTGCAGGTGCCCCAGTTGGAGAACGAGGCCCGCGCGTCGTTGCTCTGCGAGGCGTTGACGGTCAGCGCCGTGGGCACGGACGCCGGCGAGAAGTTGCAGGCGTTGGCGTTCGAGTTGCCGGAGGCCACCGCGTAGGTGATGCCGTCGGCGATCGAGTTCGCCACCGCGGTGTTCAGGGACGCGTTGGTGGAGCCGCCGAGGCTCATGTTCGCCACCGCCGGCTGACCGGCCTGGTGGTTCGAGGTCACCCAGTTGATGCCGGCGATGACCTGCGCCCAGCTGCCGCTGCCCTGGCAGTTCAGCACCCGCACACCCACCAGCCGGACGTTCTTCGCCACGCCGTAGGTGTTGCCACCGACGGTGCCCGCGACGTGGGTGCCGTGGCCGTTGCAGTCGGCGGCCGGCAGCGCGTTGTCGATCGCGTCGTAGCCGTCGACGGCCTGGCCGGCGAAGTCGTTGTGGGTGGTCCGGATGCCGGTGTCGATGATGTACGCCGTCACGCCGGTGCCGCTGCTGTTGTAGGTGTAGGTGCGGCTGAGCGGGAGGGGCCGCTGGTCGATGCGGTCCAGGCCCCACGGCGGGTTGTTCTGGGTGGCCGCCAGCGACACGGTGTGGTTCTGCTCGACGTAGTCGACGGCGGGGTGCGCGGCGAGGCGCTTGGCGGCGCGCTCGGACAGCTTCACCTCGAAGCCGTTGAGCGCGTCGCCGTAGACGTGACCGACGCTGCCACCGAAGCGGGCGGCGAGCGAGCCGGCGGTGCTCTTCACCGCGCCCTGCCGGGTGCCGGCGCGGCCGCCGACGCTGGTGTCCTTGAGTACCACGATGTAGCTGTCGGCCACGGCGGTCGCGCCACCGGCGCTGAGGATCTCGCCGGTGGCCGAGGCCGCCGCCGGCGCGCCGATCATGGTGGTGACCATGGCGGCGCTGGCGAACACGCTGGCCGCAGCGGCGAGGGTACGCCGATGAGTGCGAGGGAGTGTCATCTCCCGGTCCTCCTACTGTGGTGGCCCCCGGGCGGCTGGTGGCGCACCCGGCAGGCGGTCTGGACAATGACCAAACCTTAGCGGTCGCATTCATGATCGTAAATTTTGTTGATGTTCACGATGTGAGGACGATGTTGGGAAAAAGATTCGTGAATGCCTTGCGTGAAACGGGATTCCATTGAGGTGTGTCGACACAGCTGGTTGACTGTCCGTGGGAGCACCGGGCCGTCACACCCCCACACCTCGACCTGTGACAGGAGTTCCTCCACCATGCTCCGAAGGCCCCTGCTCCACGCCCTCGTCGCCGCGCTGGCGGCCGTCCCCCTCGCCCTCGCCGCCGGGCTCACCGCCCCCTCCCCCGCCCTGCCGTCGCCCGCCGCGCCGGTGCGGGTGATGCCGCTCGGCGACTCGATCACCGGCTCGCCCGGCTGCTGGCGCTCCGTGCTCTGGAACCGCCTCCAGTCCACCGGCCACACCGACGTCGACTTCGTCGGCACGCTCGGCCCCCAGGGCTGCGGCCAGCCCCACGACGGCGACAACGAGGGGCACGGCGGCTACCTGGTGACCGACGTGGCCAACCAGGACCTGCTGCCGGGCTGGCTCGCCGCTACCCGGCCCGACATCGTCCTCATGCACTTCGGCACCAACGACGTGTGGAGCGCCGTCGCGCCCGCCACCATCCTCGCGGCGTACGGCCGGCTGGTGGCGCAGATGCGGGCCAGCAACCCGGCGACGAAGGCCCTCGTCGCGAAGATCATCCCGATGGCGCCGCCCACCTGCCCGGAGTGCGGCCAGCGGGTGGTGGCCCTCAACGAGGCGATCGACGGCTGGGCGGCGACGATCACCACCCCGGGCTCGCCGGTGGTGGTGGTCGACCAGTGGACCGGGTTCAGCACGGCCACCGACACCTACGACGGCGTGCACCCGAACGCCTCCGGCGACCGGAAGATGGCCGACCGGTGGTATCCGGCGCTGACCGAGGCGCTGGACGGCGTCGCGCCGACGCCCACCGCCAGCCCGACACCCACCGCCAGCCCGACCCCCACGCCGACACCCACCGGTCCGGCCGCCGGATGCACCGCGAGCTACCGGGTGGTGGGTCGGTGGCAGGGCGGCTTCCAGGGCGAGGTGACGGTGGGCAACTCCGGTGCCGCACCGCTCGCCGGATGGACCGTCCGCTTCACGTTCACGGACGGCCAGCGGATCAGTCAGTCCTGGAACGCCCGGTTGACGCAGAGCGGGCCCGAGGTCACCGCCGGCAACGTCGACTGGAACGGCACCCTCGCCCCCGGCGCGCAGGCCACGTTCGGCTTCCTCGCCAGCAGCTCCGCGGGCACCACCGCCGGGCCGGTGAGCTGCACGGTCACCTGATCCGGCCATCCCACCCGCCGGACCGAAGCGGTCGGCCCGGGCGCCCGCGGCGTCCGGGCCGATCGCACCGGGCGCGCCTCGGCGGCGCCCCGCGGGGCCCGGCCCGGCATCCGGCGGCCCTGATAGCCGAATGTCGGCTACATCTCGGCAGAAAATTAAGTGAAATGCGTCACACTGCCGAACCCGGCGCCCCCGCCGGTCCACACCCGGGGCAATACAACGGAATTCCCTTCCGGCGGCCCGGATCCGCGTCGCCGCGCAGCCCCGGACGATCGGGCATCTCGACACGTACTGAGCCGTAACTCGCACGCAGAGTCACACCTGGCGCCGCCGGTGGTGAACCGCGCCTCCCCTCGGGTTCAGCGCCCATCGTCGCGGTTTGCGGCGCTCACTACCCTGATCCTTGATCCCGTGCCTGGGCACACGTCGACAGCGATAAGGGCTTCACATGAGCGACAGTTACCCTCCGTACGGAGGGCAGCAGCCTGACCCGAACGTCACCCCCTGGAGCGGGCCCCCGGCTCCGCAGCAGGGCGGGTACCCGGGGTACGGGCAGCCAGCGCAGGCGCCGCAGTTCGGCGCTCCCTTCCCGCCGCCGAAGAAGTCGAACAAGGGCCTGATCATCGGGCTGGTCGCCGGCGCGGTGGTCCTCGTCCTCGCCATCTGCGGCGCCGGCATCGGCCTCGTCCTCGTCAACGGCGACGACGACGAACCCACCACGGTCGCGAGCTCCGGCCCCACCCCCGACGGCGGCACCAGCAGCACTCCGGGCACGGACGCCTCCCCCACCCCGGGGCAGCAGGAGACGCAGGAGCCCAGCAACAACGCCGTGACCGCCCGCTACTCCAGCGACCTGTCCAACGTCTGCGAGGGCGGCCAGATCCTGAACGCGGCCCCCTACAGCGGCCCGTCCGGCGCCAAGGCGTACACGTTCTCGAACAACCCCGACCGGCCGACCTTCTGGTCGTCGAAGTCGGTCTCCTCGGACAAGCCGTACTACGCCAAGAGCGCCGACTTCGAGACGGTGTCGGTGGTCGGCTGCCTGAAGTTCGTCGAGGGCAGCGAGGGCGCGCCGAAGAAGTGCCAGTACAAGGACAGCGCGGGCAAGCAGGTCATCATCGACTACATCTCGTCGCGCTACACGCTGACCTTCTACGCCGCGAAGACCGGCGAGAAGATCGGCGACGGCGGCACCGTCACCGCCCCGGCGGCGCGCTGCCCGAGCTTCATCTCGTACAACAAGAGCACCATGAAGTCGTACGCGGCGCCGGACTCCGGCAGCATCGAGGCCGCCCTGGACAAGTTCCTGTCCTGAACGACGACACCGTCGACGGTGGGGAGGGACGGGAAACCGTCCCTCCCCACGTCGTTTCCCCGCAGGGCGACCCGCGTCAGCGGCGCGCCGGCGCCTCCCGCACGGCGGCGTCCACGCTCACCTGGTCGATCGCGGGAGCGCCGTCGACCGCGTCGGCGGCCACCGCCGCCGACCGGGCGGGGTCGGGCAGGTCCAGGCTGCTGCGCAGGGCGACCGGCTTCAGCAGGACCGCGGCGATGACGCCGACCACGGCGATCGCGGCGGAGATGAGGAAGATGTGGCCGGTGGCGTCCCCGTACGCGGCGCGGACGATCTGCTGGACCGCCGCGGGCATGGCGTCGAGGTTGAGGCTGCCGGCTCCCGCGTCGCCGGAGGTGGGGACGCCGGCGGCGGCCAGGTCGGCGGTGATCTGGTCGCTGACCCGCCGGGCGAGGACCGCGCCGAGCACCGAGACGCCGATCGTGCCGCCGAGCGAGCGGAAGAACGCGACGGTCGAGCTGGCCGCCCCGATGTCGCGCAGTGAGACGGTGTTCTGCACGGCGAGGACGAGGTTCTGCATCGTCATGCCGACGCCCACGCCGACGGCGAACATGGCCGCGCCGACCAGCACCAGCGAGGTCGCGTGGTCGATGGTGCCGAGCATGGCGAACCCGACGACGAGCACGACCGCCCCGAAGACGATGTACGGCTTGATCTTCCCGGTCCTGGTGATCAGCCGGCCGGCGACGATCGACGAGATGAGGACGCCGGCCATCATCGGGATGGTGAGCAGCCCGGCCTCGGTGGGGCTGTAGCCGCGCCCGATCTGGAAGTACTGACCGAGGAACACGGCGCCGCCGAACATCGCCATGCCGACCGCCAGGCTGCCCAGGATGGCCAGGGCGGTGGTGCGCTGGCGGACGAGGTCGAGCGGGACGACCGGCTCGTCGACCCGGGACTCCACCCGGACGGCCAGGGCGAGCAGCACGACCGCTGCGCCCACCATGACCGCGGTCTGCCAGGAGGCCCAGGCGAACGAGCCGTCGACGAAGGAGATCCAGATGAGCAGCACGCTGACGCCGGCGGCGATCAGGGCGGCCCCCAGGTAGTCGATCTTCACGTTCTCGCGACGGACCGTCGGCAGGCGCAGGGTGAACTGCAGCAGGACCAGCGCGACGGCGGCGACGGGGACCCCGACGAAGAAGCACCAGCGCCAACCGAGCCAGGACGTGTCGACGATGAGCCCGCCCAGCAGCGGGCCGCCGACCGTCGCCACCGCCATGACACCGCCGAGGTAGCCGTTGTACCGGCCGCGCTCCCGGGGCGGGATCATCGCCGCGATGGCGACCTGGACGAGGGCCTGGAGGCCGCCGACGCCGATGCCCTGGAACGCGCGGGCGGCGATCAGCTGGCCGGCGGTCTGGGCGAAGCCGGCGATCACCGAGCCCACCAGGAAGACGACGATGGCGACCTGCACCAGGAGCTTCTTGTTGAACAGGTCGGCGAGCTTGCCCCAGATCGGGGTGGTCGCGGTCGCCGTGAGCAGGGTGGCGGTGACCACCCAGGTGTACTGGGTCTGCGACCCGTCCAACGCGCCGATGATGTTCGGCAGCGCCGTCGAGACGACGGTGCCGCTGAGCATCGCGACGAACAGCACCAGCAGCAGGCCGCTGAGGGCTTCCAGCGTCTGCCGGTGTGTCATCGGCGCGTCGCCGGCCGTGGTGGTGGGTGCGCTCATCGCGCGGCCTCCTGGGTTTCGTGGTGTCCGAGGGCGGTCTCGATGTCGCGGGTGAACCGGCCGATCGCGGTGGCGAACGCCGCCACCTCCGCCGGGGTCCAGTCGGCGAGCGCGGTGTCGAGGATCCGGCCGTACCAGTCGTAGGTGTCGCTCAGGGCGGCCTTCCCGGCCGCAGTGACGGTCAGCAGGCTGGCCCGCTTGTCGGCGGGATCGGCGCGCCGCTCGACCAGGCCGTGGCCGACGAGCGTGGCGACGGAGCGGCTGACGGTCGACGGGTCGAGCCCGCTGCGGGCCGCCAGCTCCCGGGCGTGGCAGTCGGCGGGAAGCTTCTCGATCTGCAGCAGGAGGCCGGCCAGGCCGATCGGCACGGCCGGCCGGACGTCGGCCCGGTGCCGCCTGATCAGCCGTACGCTGCGGACCAGCTCGGACAGCCTCGCACCGAGTTCGCGACCGTCAGTCTCCACGCCGCCCTCCCCTGCCGCAGATGGTTGCCGCACACAAGCATCTGCCGATCTTGCCCAACGCGCAAGTTTGCGCAGTGAGAACTGAATCACCGCCCCGTAGGCTGTCGCCCATGGAGGAGACCACCGGGCTGCGGGAACGCAAGAAGGCGGCCACCCGCCTCGCCCTGCACGAGGCGGCCCTGCGCCTCGCCATCGAGCACGGGCTCGACCGCGTCACGGTGGAGGCCGTCGCCGACGCCGCGAACGTCTCGCGCCGGACGTTCTCCAACTACTTCTCCAGCAAGGAGGAGGCGGTCTTCCACGGTGACGCCGTACGGCTGCGCCGGCTGCTGGAACTGGTCCGCCGCCAGCCGGCCGACGCGCCGCCGTGGGACGCGCTGAGCGCGGCCGCCGAGCGCCTCGCCGTCGAGGCGTACGGCAACGCCCCACCCTCCTGGCTGGTCCACCGCCGGCAGCTACGCGGCCACCCCGGCCTCGTCGCCCACCAAGTCGCGGCCTACACCGCCATCGAGCGCGAACTCGCCGACGACGTCGCCCACCGGTTGACCGGCCCCGACCGGGCACTGCGCTCCCGGGTCCTGGCGGCGACCGTCCTGGCCTGCCTGCGCGTCGCCATCCAGCACTGGATCGACCACCCCGACGGCCCGCTGCTGGACATCCTCCGCACCGCGCTCGCCGAGGCGGCCTCCGCCCGGTCCGTCGCCGCCGCGCCACCGCCGGCCGGCTGACGGCGAGACGTCCGGCCCGGCTCCGGTGAGCCGGCCCGGCGGGCGCCCGTGTCCGGATGTGCGGCCTGGCCGTCCTTGTGGCCCTCCACAGAGGATGGCCAGACTGCTCGTGTGGAGATCGCCCGGATCCGCGAGGTGGTCGTGGTGGTGCACGACGGCGTCGTGCTGCTCGACGTGGCGGGGCCCGTTCAGGTGTTGCACGGCAGCGGCGGCTACCGGGTCCGGCTGGCCTCGGTGGACGGCCGCCCGGTACGCACGGACGTGGGCGTGCCCCTCGACGTCGAGTTGGCCCTGCACCAGGTGCGGCACCGGTTCGACACGCTGCTGGTGCCCGGCCTCTCCCTCGCCACGGCGCAGCCTCCGCCGGCGCTCGTCGCCGAACTCCCCCGCGTCAGCGGGCTCGCCCGCCGGACGGCGGCCATCTGCACCGGCGCGTTCCTGCTCGCGGCGGCGCGCCTGCTCGACGGCCGCCGGGCCACCACGCACTGGGCGGCCTGCGCCGACCTCGCGTCGCGGTTTCCCGCGGTCCGCGTCCGGCCCGACGCCCTCTACGTGCGGGACGGGCCGCTGTTCACCTCGGCCGGCGTGACCGCGGGCATCGACCTGACGTTGACGCTGGTCGAGGACGACCACGGGCCGGAGCGCGCCCGCACCACCGCCAAGTACCTCGTGGTCTTCCTGCACCGTCCCGGCGGTCAGTCCCAGTTCACCGTCCGGGGCAGCACCACGGCCGCCCCCGGCAGCGCGCTGCGCCGGGTCCTGGACGCCGTCGCCGCCGACCCGGCCGCCCCGCACACGCTCGCCACGATGGCGGCGCACGCGTCGGTCAGCGAACGGCACCTCACCCGCCTGTTCCGCCGGACGGTCGGGACGACCCCCACCCGGTACGTCGAGCAGGTCCGGGTCGAAGCCGCGAAGACCCTGCTCGAAGCCACCCACGACGGGGTGGCTCGCATCGCCCGCGCCTGCGGCTTCGGATCGGACGACAGCATGCGCCGCGCGTTCCTGCGCGGCACCGGCATCACCCCGGCCGAGTACCGCCAACGCTTCCGCTCCACACACCCGACACCCGAAAGATGAGGTACCCGTGACGCCCTCCTTCTCGCGGCGAACCGCCCTCGGCACCGGCCTGGCCGCCGGCGCCGGCATGCTCACCGGGCTGGCGCCCGCCGCCCCGGCCGCCTCCCACACCGCGCCGGACGCCGACCTGGCCTTCCCGTCGACCTGGCTGGCCCGCGAGGCGGCCCGACTGATCGGCAAGGCGCAGGAGGCCTACCTGCGCAACCACAGCCTGCGTAGTTTCCTGTTCGCCCGCGAGGCCGCCGCACAGGCCGGTCGGCGGCCCGGCCGCGACTACGACGAGGAGGTCGTGTTCCTGATCTGCGCCCTGCACGACATGGGCCTGACCGCACGCGCCAACTCCGACCAGCGGTTCGAGATGGACGGCGCCGACTTCGCCGCCCGGTTCCTCGAGGAGCGGGGCGTCACCGACCGCCGGGTCGACACCGTGTGGGACGCGATCGCCATGCACACCACGCGCAGCTTCCGCGACTCACCCGTCTTTAAGCGTCGCCGACCGCCGGAGATCGGCATCGCCCAGACGGGAATCAGCATCGACCTCATGGGCAACAACAGCCCGGTGCCACCCGGGTACGCCGACCGCGTGCACCGCCGTCATCCCCGTCTCGGCGGCGCCCGGGCCGTCACCGACGCGATCGTGGCGCAGGCGCTGGCGAACCCCCGCAAGGCCCCGGCCGCCACCCTGCCCGGCGAGATCCTGCACCAGCGCCACCCCGAGCTGCCCTACCTGACCTGGGACATGCTCCTGGACGCCAACGCCTGGGGCGACTGACCCGCCGGGGACGGCGTTGAAGGAAATCTACGCGGCTACTTCCTTGGAACGCAGGGTTCTGCCAACCTGTAATCCATCTTCTTCGATGTTGGGAGCGCCCGTGTCGTTCTTCCGTCGAGCGGCGTCCGCCCGCGCCGCGACCACCCTGTTCCTGGTCTCCGCGCTCACCGTCGGCCTGGCCGCCGCACCAGCCCGGGCGGCCGCGGCGACCTACACCGCCCTTGGCGACTCGTACGCCTCGGGCACCGGCACCCGGGAGTACTACTCCGACAGCGGCTCGTGCCAACGTTCCCGGCACTCCTACCCCGTCCTGAGTGCCGCGCGGATCGGCGCCACCCTCACCTTCCCGGCCTGCGCCGGCGCGACGGTCTCCGGGGTGCTCAACGGACAGCTGGGCAGCCTGGACGCCTCGACGGACCACGTCACGGTGACCGCCGGCGGCAACGACATCGGCTGGTCCTCGGTGATCCTGCAGTGCGCACTGCCCTGGCCCACCACCTGCTGGTCGCACATCGACAACGCGGAGAACCTGATCCGCAACACCCTTCCGGGCCGGCTGGACCAGCTCTACTCCCGCATCCGCAGCCTCGCCCCGAACGCCCGGGTCGCGGTGATCGGCTACCCGAGGCTGTTCAACGGCGAGGAGTGCAACCTCATCGCGAGGATCTCCCCCGGTGAGCAGGCCGAGCTGAACGCCGCCGCCGACCTGCTCGCCACGACCATCCGCGCCCGGGCGGTCGCCCACGGCTTCACCTTCCTCGACGCCCGCGGCCCGTTCACCGGCCACGCCGTCTGCGACGACGCCGAATGGCTCAACGGCACGTCGAACCCCCTGGGCGAGTCGTACCACCCCAACCGGGCCGGTCACGTCGGGTACGCCGGCATGGTGCAGGCCGCCCTCCTCGGCGCCGCCGGCGGGAGGTCCTGACGGCCCGACCGGTGGGGCCGGAACCGCGCGACACACCGGGGCGTGGCGTCGGCGTACGTCCTATGGTGGCGGCATGGCCCGCCCCGACCCCTGCGCCGACGCCCCGGCGCCCCGCAACCCGCTCACCCAGCTCACGCTCGAGGAGCTCCGCCAGCGCACCAGCGTGAAGTGGCGCATGCACCCGCCGGACGTGCTTCCGCTCTGGGTCGCGGAGATGGACGTGCCCCTCGCTCCCCCGGTGGCCGACGCGCTCCGCCGCGCCGTCGACCTCGGCGACACCGGTTACCCGCACGGAACGGCGTACGCCGAGGCGCTCGGCGACTTCGCCGCCCGGCGCTGGGGCTGGCACGACTTCCGCGTCGACCACACCACCGTCGTGCCCGACGTGATGATGGGCATCGTCGAGGTGCTCCGGCTCGTCACCGACCCCGGCGACGCGGTCGTGGTCTGCTCCCCCGTCTACCCGCCCTTCTACGCCTTCGTCACCCACGCCGACCGGCAGGTGATCGAGGCCCCGCTCGGACCCGACCGGCGCATGGACCCCGCCGCCCTCGACGAGGCCTTCGCTCAGGCGCGGGCCCGCGGTCGCCGGCCGGCGTTCCTGCTGTGCAACCCGCACAATCCCACCGGCGTCGTGCACCGGCGCGACGAACTGGGCACCGTCGCCGAACTGGCCGACCGACACGGCGTACGGGTGATCTCCGACGAGATCCACGCCCCTCTGGTCCTGCCGGGGGCGCACTTCACCCCGTACCTCACGGTGGCCGGCGCCGAGAACGCGTTCGCCCTGACCTCCGCCTCGAAGGCGTGGAACCTCGCCGGCCTCAAGGCGGCGCTCGCGGTCGCCGGCCCGCGGGCCGCCGCCGACCTGCGCCGCATGCCGGAGGAGGTCAGCCACGGGCCCAGCCATCTCGGGGTCGTCGCACACACCGCCGCGTTCCGCGCCGGTGGCCCGTGGCTCGACCTCCTCCTCGACGGTCTGGACGGCAACCGCACGCTGCTCGCGACGCTGCTCGCGCAGCACCTGCCGTCCGTCGCGCACCACCGTCCCGAGGGCACCTACCTCGCCTGGTTGGACTGCACCGGGCTGGGCGTCGCCACGCAGCGGCCGACCGACGCCGGCGTGGTCAGCGACGTCGCCGGGCCGGCGAGGATGTTCCTCGACCGGGCACGGGTCGCCCTCAGCTCCGGGCACGTCTTCGGCACCGGCGGGGAGGGCTTCGTCCGACTCAACTTCGCCACCTCGCCGGCGATCCTCACCGAGGCCGTCACCCGCATGGGCGAGGCCGTGAGGGCGTACCGGTCGGGAGGCTGAGCCGCGGTGCCCGCGCCCCCGGTGACCTGCCCGCAGCGCCTTCGGCGCGGTGTTGACGTTCAGTCGCCGTCGCGGCCGCCGCAGGGGTCGGCGTCCGCCGGCTGCTCGGAGAGCCGCTGGTAGCGCTGCACCGCGAGCAGGACCGCCAACTGACCGAGCGCGCTGACGGCGGCGGCGAACTGGTCGAGGTAGAACACCAGCAGGTTCACCACGCTCAGCGAGGTGACCAGACCGGCCCGGGCGATCTCGACGGCGCGGCGGGCCACGCCGCGCAGCAGCAGTCCGGCGGCCACGACGAGCGCCGTTCCCACGCAGGCGTCCAGCAGCGCCCGGACGAGCAGGAGCAGCACCTCGCGGCGGTCCTCGATGTCGACGCGGGCGAACTCGTTGGCGGTGGTGAGCACCCCACCGGTGGTTCCGTCCCGCAGGTCGAGAGCGACGGCGACGATCGTGGTGAGGTCGCTGAGGGCGGCGAAGCCCAGCAGCCCGAGTGCCACGACCAGCCCGACGCGCAGCCGACCCCGGGTCAACGACCGGGCGACCCACGCCCGCACGGCGACCGCCGTGCGGGCGATCCGCGCTGACCGGTGCTCGTACGGCGGCAGCACCCCGGGCCCGGTCAGCTCCAGCAGCGCCGCGGCCAGCGGTTGCAGCCGGTCGCCGTCCGGACTCGCGGCGGCGATGCCGAGGCGGCGGCGCAGCTGCGCCCGGTCCCGTTCGCCGAGTCTCGCGTCGACGGCCTCCCCGAGCAGTTCCAGCGCGGCGTGCAGTTGCGCACGGGTGCCCTCGACCCGCGTGCTCCGGGCGCGCACGTACAGCCACACGGCGATGAGGAAGGCCGCGTAGGCGATGGGCGCGGCCGCCGGGAAGAAGTAGTCGTTGTCGGCGGTGATGAACTTGCCGACCTCGTCGATGAAGAGTCCCGCACCGATCCCGGCCAGCAGCGCCGCCCAGAGCAGCGCGGCCCGGTTGACGACCAGCAGCGGGACGAGCGAGGCGACGAACAACGCCAGCCCGCCCCACAGGGCGTGCGATATGTGCAACGTACCGCCCCCGACCTGCGGATATCCGGTCAGCGCCAGGAACGCTCGGGTGCCGAGGACCGCGCCGCCGAAACCGATCAGCATCAGCAGCATGTAGCGATCGGCGTCCAGTCGCGCCACCAGGCGCCGGGACGACCGACGACGACGCTGCCGGTGGGACGGGAAGCTCATGTGGATAGCAAACACCTGACGGCCGGGCGCCGGTGGCGCCTCCGCCCCGATCCGTCACCGGCGGGCGGTGACGAACGTCAGCCACCGGTGTCGGCGGTCGGGTCGAGGTCGGCGACGACCGGCGCCCGGCACGCCGTCAGCCCCGGGAATGGCACTGACTATGATCGATCGGCCGACGGCTCCGGCGCCGCGCGGTCCACGAGGATCCGAGCGGGTCTACCGGGACCCGCGCATCGCCCGGGGCGGGGGCGCCCACAGACCAGAACCAGCACCACGCGCCGTCGACCCACCGTGGTCGTGGACGCGTGGACCCGTGACCACCGAGGGAGTGCCATGAACCAGGACGACGGATCCGGTTGCTGCGGAGGCGGCGACGAAGCCGTACCGGGCATCAGCCGCCGAGCCGTGTTGCGTGCGGCGGCGTGGGGCGCGGGCGCCATGACCGTGGGCGGGGTGCTGATCCCCGGAACCGCGCACGCCGCGCCGACGATCTACAACCCGTTCACCGCGTACCCGGTCACCGACACCTGGGAGGGCCACCTGCGCCGCGGTTCGCTCGGCGGCATCGACTACGGCATGGGTGTGGGCACGGCGCTGCCCGCCTGCGGCGCGGGCACCATCCAGAACATCCCCTACAACGGCACCGGCGGGCACACCGTCACGATCCACCACGGCGACGGCTACCGCAGTCAGTACATGCACCTGTCGCAGTTCCTGCTCCCCGACGGCGCCAGCGTCGGCGCGGGCACCGTGGTGGGGCGGTCCGGCGGTGCCGCCGGCGCACCCGGCTCGGGTAGTTCGACCGGCCCGCACCTGCACTGGCACATGATCGATCCGTCGGGCACCAGGATCAGCCCGCTGGTCTACATCGCGCAGAATCCGGGCCAACGGTCGCGTCAGGTGTTCGAGGCGCCCAGCTTCAACGGTTGGCGGGCCCTACCGGTCTCCGGCAGCGAGGGCGCGGTCACCGGGTCGGCGGTGGCGACGATCGGGGTGAGCACCACGAAGATCATCTACACCCTCGACGGCGGTCGGATCTTCGAGGCGGCCAGCAACGCGGGCTGGCGCAACCTGTGGACCGGCGTCTCCGGCGCACAGGGCACCGCGCTGGCCGCGCTGAACTGGAAGGGCGTGAAGCTCGTCTACAGCGTGGTCGGTGGCGCCGTGCACGAGGCGAGCAGCGGCAACGGCTGGCGCAACATCAGCACGGGCATCAGTGGGGTGAGCTCCTCCTCGATCGCGGCAATCGAGATCGGCGGGATCAAGTACATCTACAGCATCGTCGGCGGCCACGTGCACGAGGCGAGCAGCGCGAACGGCTGGCGCAACATCAGCACCGGCATTCCGGGCTCGGCGGTGGCGGCGATCGCGGCGGGCACCACGAAGATCGTCTACACCCTCGACGGCGGCCGGATCTTCGAGGCGGCCAGCAACGCGGGCTGGCGCAACCTGTGGACCGGCGTCTCCGGCGCACAGGGCACGGCCCTGGCCGCGCTGCACTTCAACGGGACGAAGCTGGTCTACAGCGTCGCCGGCGGCTACGTGCACGAGACGGCCAGCAACAACGGTTGGCGCAATCTGAACAGCGGGGTCCGCGGCTCCACGGCGGCCGTACTGGCGGTGGGGAACAACAAGTACATCTACGCCGCCTGAGCCGGCCGGGGCGGCGATCGCGTTCCTCGGCGCGGCGGGCCTGCCGACGGGGGTCAGGCTGTGGTTGCGCAAGCCGCCGGAACGGTCGCCGCGTTCGACCGGCGCCGGCGGGAACCACTGACAGCACCGTCCGCCGCCCCTCACCCGGTCCTCGGCCGACCGACGCACCCGGCGTGCGGCCGGCCGGATGTTTCCGACCAGTCATGGAGTGACCAACTTCAGCACTTTTCGCAGATTTACCGGGATAAATGCCATTAGCGAGCGGCGAATCGTCTCCAAGTTGCCGACCGGTGAGGAACCGATGGCTTTCCGTCACTGAAGTTCCGTATCCTCAATGGATCCGATCGCCAGCAGCGGAAGGGGCGGCATGCCGCGCCGTTCGAGCCTCAGTTATCGAGATGCGCTACGACTGCTGGCTCCGGGCAGCGCGCGCATCACCGAGACCGACAAGGTCGTCAGCGCGGGAATCCTGGGCGCCGGGGCGCTCTCCCACGGTGCGGCGCTCGCATTGCTCGGCCCGAAGAACGCGCTCATGCAGCTCGTCCGCGACGCCACCGGCAATCAGGCCGGCCGCATCCGCTCCTCCGGCGGAAAGTCGTACTACGAGCTGTTGGAGGCCAGCCACACGGTGCTGGCGCTCTCCGCGTTCTTCGACGGATTCCGCGACGAGGTGGGGTCGGGCTTCGACCGGCTGGAACTGACCGACGCGGAGAAGGTCGCCATGGTGCCGGTCGACCGGCGTCAGCACACCCTGCCGCAGGAGATCGACAGCGGATACTTCCCGCTGCCGTCCTCGGTCCACGGCATGGACGACACCCGTCGTGACGTCAAGATCGCCTACGTCACCCTCTACGACGCCACCATCGCCTTCTGCGACGGCCTCGCCGCCTGGCCGGCGGTGCGGCGCGGACTCGACCTCACGTCGCTGCGGTCCCGCGTGGTCGCCCGCAGCATGGAGCACTACGAGGACCGCTTCGACCGGCTCGCCGCGGACCTCCCGGAGTTCGGGTTCCGGATGATCCGGCAGGCGATCGAGCACAGCCTGGTCGACAACCGGAAGCTGACCACCGAGGTCGCGCAGCGGTTGGACGCGCTGGCGAAGCTGTCCCACAACCTGGCGGGCCTGGCCGGGCCGGCCCCGGCCGACCGGCCCGACCTGCTCCGCGAGTCCCTCGACCGGCTCGCCGGGTCGCTGACCGCGGTGTTCCGGCAGCCGCTGCTGAGGATCAAGGACATCGACTTCCACCTGCGGCTGCCGACCGTGGAGCGTGGCTTCATCAGCCCCGACTTCCGGGTCGCCGAGCACGGCAAGCACGCCGCGCCGGAGCGGGAGCGCTGGTGGGAGGAGCAGCCGCGCAGCGGAGACCTCGTCGGCTTCCTCTCCGACTACCTGACCGATCCGGCGAGCCTGCACCGCCCGCTGCTCCTCCTCGGCCAGCCGGGTGCCGGCAAGACGCTGCTGACCAGGGTGATCGCGGCCCGGCTGCCGGCGAACCGGTTCACCGCGATCGTCGTACCGCTGCGCCGGATGTCCGGTGACACGTCGCCGACGGAGCAGATCGAGTCCGCGATCGAGCAGCTGATGGACGAGCGCATCCGCTGGGCGGACCTGCGCCGGGCCACCAGCACCACCACCGTCGTGGTGATCTTCGACGGGTTCGACGAACTCGTCCAGGTCACCGGCACCTCCCACTCCCAGTACATCGAGCGCGTGGCCGAGTTCCAGGAGGCCCAGTGGGACCTGGGCTACTCGGTCATCCCGATCATCACGTCGCGGGTGCTGGTGATGGACCGCGCCAGCGTGCCCCAGGGCACGGTGCTGGTCCGTCTCGAGGACCTCACCGACGCGCAGGTGACGACCTGGGTGTCGGCCGTGAACGGCGCCAACGAGGACCGCTCCGGCTACCGTCGGCTGTCGGCGCGGGACCTGCTGTCGCACGGCGAGCTGGCCCGCCAGCCCCTGCTGCTGACACTGCTGGCGATCTACTACGACGAACACCGCGTCGACCGGCGTCCCGACCTCGGCATCTCCCGCTCCGACCTGTTCACCGGCCTGCTCACCGCCTTCATCCGCCGGCAGATCGGCGAGAAGGCGCCCAGCGCCCTCGGGCAGCACGAACGGGAGGCCCGCGAACACCGGCTGCGGCGCGACCTGGCCATCACCGCGTTCGCCATGTTCAACCGCAACCGGGAGCTGGTCAACCGGGCCGCGCTCCGCGCCGACCTGGACTGCTTCGGCTCCGGCGCCGACGGCTCCCGGTTCGAGCTCGGCGACGTGCTCGGCCCGGAGCAGTTGGTCACCGCCGCCTTCTTCGTGGTGTACGGCCCGGACGACCTGCAGGGCGAGGACGCCCGCCGGACGTACGAGTTCCTGCACGCGACCATCGGCGACTTCCTGATCGCCGAGTACGTCGTCGGGTCGCTGCGGGAGCTGACCGAGCTGCGCCGGCGTACGCGCACCCCGGCCGGGTTCGGCTACCAGCTGGACACCGGCCAGTTCCGCGCGCTGCTCTCCCACCAGCCCCTGGTCAAACGGGAGGCGGTGGTCGGGTTCGCCAAGGAACTCAGCTCCCGGCATCCGCAGGAGCGCGGCGCCATCGTCGAGACCATCGCCGCGCTGCTGGCCGAGGCACGACAGCGGGGCAACCTGGCGGGGGTGGACGGTTACCGACCGTCCCCGTACGACCCCGTGCGGCTGCTCGCCGCCTACACCGCCAACCTGGTCGCGCTGGCCGCGCTGGTGTGCGGCGACGGCGTGCCGTACACCGATCTGATGGACGACGGGACCTGGGCCTCCACGGTAAGGCTGTGGCGGGCGGGTCTGGACGAGAAGGGCCAACTGGCCATGATCAGCTGGCTGCGGCGGGACGCCGACAGCCGCATCACCGTCGAGCGGCGGCGCGAACGCCGGGGGGAGACGGCGAGTGTGGCCGCCGAGGAGGCCCGGCTGCTCGGCGACATCACGACGTACGGCCAGTTGGAGGCCGGCGCGAGGACGTGGCGCGGGCGGCAGCCGGACAGCTTCGAGGCCGGTTCGTTCCACGCCGACCTGGTGTCGCTGGCCACCCGGCGCTGGCCGGTGCCGTCGTTGCCGCAGCTCATCCTCTACGACGAGCGGAGCTATCGGCGGCTGTGGGATCGTGCCGTCGAGTGTCCGGAGGCGGTGTCCAGGACGAGTGCCACCGTGTTGCTGGAGTGCCTCGCCGAGGACGGCGCGCAGTTGCCCCGCGAGGTGGTCTGCGGGCTGACCCGGGTGGCGCTGACCCGGCTGCCCAGGTCCGTGACCGCGCCACCCGAGCTGATCATCTCGTGCCCGTACCTGATCGACGAGTTTCCCGAGCTGCTCGATTCGATCGGCACGCCGGATGACCACGCCGTGCTGCACGCGCTCATCCTCCGGCACGGGCTCGACCGGCTGCCGCGGCGGTACGTGCCCCGGGTGCGGGCGGTGCTCGCCGACATCGAGGGACGACTCGCCGAGCTGCCCCTGGAGGACGGCGTCGTCTCGGCCGAGATGGCCGAGCAGTTCGCCGCCGCACGCGTCGACAACCGCACCGCGCTGTGGCTGTTGATGGCGTTGAGCGAGTACGCCGACCTCGCGTGGCGGAAGATCCCGCCCAGGACGATGGCCGACCTGCTCGCCCACCGGCTGCCGGACGAGTTCCTCGACGAGACGGGCCTCTGCCGGCTGCTCCTCGACTACCTGCGGGCGCACGGCCGGGTGCCCGCGAGGGTCACGTTGACGGGCGCTCTCGACACGCTGCGCGCCCTGGCGGCGACCGACCAGGCCCCGACCGCCGACCCGGTCTGACCACACGCTCGGCCGGGGGTGCCACCCGAGCCGTCACCACCCGTCCGGAGGCCCCGATTGTCCCCACCGCCCACGCACCGCGAGCACATCGTCCGAGCCGGAAGGAGGACCCTGGCCGTCGACATCGCCGGCGCCGAGCGCGGCTGGCCGGTGTTCCTGATGCACGGCACGCCGGGCAGCCGCAACGGGCCGCGACCGCGCTCGAGTGTGCTCTACCGGCTCGGCGTCCGGCTGATCTCCTACGACCGGCCCGGCTACGGCGGTTCCAGCCGGTCGCCGGGTCGCCGGGTCGCCGACGCCGCCGCCGACGTCGCGGCCATCGCGGACGACCTGGGCATCGACGAGTTCTCGGTGGTCGGCCGCTCCGGTGGCGGCCCGCACAGCCTGGCCTGCGCGGCCCTGCTGCCGGAGCGGGTACGACGCACCGCGGTCCTGGTCGGCCTCGCCCCGGCCGGCGCGGCCGGGCTGGACTGGTTCGGCGGCATGACGCAGGCCAACGTCCGCGACTACGGCACCGCCGAACACGACGTGCTGGTCCTCGCCGAGCAGTTGCGCCTGCGGGCCGAACGGACGATCGACGACCCCGGTTCGCTGCTCGCGCTGCTGGTCGAGCAGATGACCGAGGCCGACCGCCGGGTGGTGGCCGGCGTGCCGATCCGCCGGCAACTGACCGACGCCTACGCCGAGGCGCTGCGTCGAGGGCCGGACGGCTGGATCGACGACGTCCTCGCGCTGCGCGCCGACTGGGGCATCACGCTGGCGCAGATCCGGATGCCGGTGCGGCTGTGGCACGGCGCCGACGACAACTTCGCCCCGGCCAGTCACACCCGGTGGCTGGCCGAGCAGATTCCCGGCGCGCAGCTGCACGTGCAGCGACGCAGCGCGCACTTCGGCGCGGTCGAGGTGCTGCCGGAGACGCTCGCCTGGCTGACCCGCCCGTCACAGCGGGCCCCGCTCAGATCGGATGCGGGTCGATGATGCGCCGTTGGAGCCGGTTCTGGCGCACGGCCTCGACCGCCGGGTGGTTCTCGCCCAGCCGGTAGGCGAGGTCGCGGGTGACCGCCTCGACCTCTGCCCGCCGGCCGGACTGCGTCCGCTCCTGCATCAGCACCAGGTTCGCCCGGCAGCGCAGCGCGTTGGGGTTGTCCCGACCGAGCGTGCGGGCGAGGCCGTCGTAGGCGTGACGCAGCAGGCTCAGCGCCTCCCGGTCGGCCGCCTCCCGGCCCTCCGGCGGGTCCGGCTGCTCGGCGATGCAGATGCCCAGGTTCATCGCGCCGGAGAGCACGTACGGGTGGTCGCCGCCCAGTACGGCGGCGAGCGCGTCCGCCGACCTGCCGGCGAGCTGCCGGGCCTCGGCGAGGTCGCCGGCGCGGCGGGCGACCATGGCCAGGTTGACCAGGCAGACCAGGGTCAACGGGTGCTCGGGGCCGAGATTGCGCTGGTAGATGCGGTGCACCTCGGTGAGTTCCCGGCTGGCGCGTTGGAAGAGGTCGACGGTGAGCAGGTTGATCGACAGGCTGAGCCGGCAGGTCAGGGTCTCGGGATTGTCCGGCCCGAACCGCTCGGTCAGCAGCTCGTAGGCGGCCTCGAGGAGCTTGCCCGCCTCGACCGCGTGCCCGGCCGCCCGCAGCGACACCGCCAGGTTCGTCTGCGTACGCAGGGTTATCAGATGCTCGGCCCCCGCCGTGTGCAGCAGGTCCCGGTGGACGCTCCTCAGCCGGGCGATCGACTGCTCGTAGTCGCCGGCGTCGCGCATGTCGATGCCGACGTAGGCGGAGGAGGCGAGCGTGTCCGGGTGGCTCTCCCCCAGGATGGCGCGGCGTCCGGCCAGCACCATCTCGTCGTTCTTGCGGGCCTCCCGGAAGTCGCCCATCAGGCGTTGGGTGCTGGCGAGGTTGTTGAGGGCGGCGAGGGTACGCGGGTGCTCCTCGGTGAAGTTGCGCTTCCAGGCGTTGAAGGTGATCTCGTCGAGGCGCAGCGCCTCGCTGTACATGCCCATGCCGCGCAGGTCGCGCGCCAGCCCGCCGGCGGTCATGAGGGTGTGCGGGTGGTCCTCGCCGAGCAGTTCCCGCTGGGCCGTGAGCACCTGCTCGTCGAGCGTCCGGGACCGCGTGAACTGCCCGAGGAAGGCGAGGATGTTGGCGAGGTTGAACTGCAGGTGCAGCAACTGCCGGCGCAGGTCCTCCCGCTCCCGCGCGTCGGTCTCCTCCGCCAGCATCTGCTCCCAGGTCCGGGCGACCTCCTCCCCGAGGTTGCGGCCGGTCTCCAGGTCGCCCCGCAACTGCAGGTAGCGGACCCGGTCGATCATCAGGGCCCGCACCTCCACCTTCCGGCTCAGCGACGCCTTCGACGCCTCCAGGTGCGGCCAGATGACCCGGAACCGGGGCCACCCCTCGGGGTCGTCGACCTCGCCCTCCGGCCGGGCGGCGGCCAGCACCAGGTGGACCTGGCGGCGCGCCTCGTCGAGTTCCTGCTCCGTCATCCGGGACCGGACGGCGTGCTGCAGCAGGCGGTGCATGAGCACCAGTCCGCCCCGGCCCCGCTCGCCGCCCGACGGGAACTCGGCCCGCAGGTCGACCCGGACCAGGGCGAGCCGGTTCGCCTGCTGCACCAACTGCTGGCGGACCAGCCGTTCCTTGGCCTGGGGATGGAACGGGACCAGCGCCTCGGCGAACTCGTCGCTGTAGACCAGGTCGGCCGAGATCTCCGGCGCGAACACCGAGCAGAGTTGCAGCACCCGGTAGGCCGCCGGGTTCCTGGTCCGCAGGTGGTTGAGGGAGAGTTCCCAGGTGGCCTCCACCGAGACGTTGCTGTGCGGCTCCATCACCGCGCCCGGACCGAAGCGGGCGATCTCGGCGAGGTAGCTGTCGACGGAGTGGCCGGTGTCGGCCAGCCAGGCCGCCGCGGCGGTGACCGCGATCGGCAGGTCACCCAGCAGGGAGGCGATCCTGTCGGCCTGGTCGGCCCGCACGTTCGGCACCCGACCGGTGAGGTGCTGGATGCTCTCCGCCCGCTTGAACACGTCGACCTGCACGGTGGTGGCCCGCTCGACCCACTGCAGGTTCCGCGACGTGATCAGCACGTGGCCCTTGCCGTCCGGCACGTATGGCAGAACGCCCTCGACCTCGTCTGCGTTGTCCATGATGAGCAGCCACCGGAGCTCGGTGTGACGCAACGCCTGAAGCACCAGCCGGGCGTTCTCCCGGTTGGAGTCCGACGAGGACACGCCCAGGTAGGGCGCCAGGTCGCCGATCGCGGACTCGATGAAGGGCACCTGATCGGCGTCGATCCACCACACCATGTCGTAGGCGGCGCGGTAGCGGTGGGCGTACTCCAGCGCCAGTTGGCTCTTGCCGATGCCACCCATGCCCTGCAACGCCACCGGGCCGGTGCCGGCCAACACCACCTTGGGGCTGCTGCGCAGCAGCGTACGCAGCTCCCGCAGGTCGTCCTCCCGGCCGGTGAAGCGCTTGTTGCGGCCCGGCACCTCGAAGGCGGTGTTGTCGCGGCCGGGGAACCGGGGCGCGGTCGGCAGCTCGATGTCGGCCGACGCTCCCTCCCGGCCGACGAGGCGGAGGATCCGGACCGCCGCCGTGCGGGCCTCCAACCCGGCCACCGAGACGGTGTGCGCCGCCGGGACGTCCGCGAGCCGCCGGACGTCCGCCACGTAGACGACCAGCGGCACCTGGTCGGGCGACCGGTCCGGCGCGGCGAGCACGGCCTCCTCGGTGGCGTTGGCCTCGGAGACGATGATCAGCTCCCGGGCCGTGCGGGGCGCCTCGTCGTCGGCGAACCACGGGTCGGTCACCCGGATGTCGGCCGAGACGAGCAGGTGGCCGATCCACTCCGCCCACACCCGGTCGTAGGGGGCGTGCCGGAGCAGGATCTCGTTCTCCACCGAGGTGGAGGTGCGGGTGAACCGGGCGTTGATCCGGTCGCGTACGGCGCTGCTCATCGGGGGCAGCGACTCCACCTCGCCCCCGGTGATCTCACCGACCAGGACCTCGTACGCCGACAGCAGCGAGCCGTTGACGCCGGGCTGGTCGGCGAAGGTGGCCAGCAGTTCCTCGTACGCGTAGAACGCCTGGTAGGGCACCTGCATCCGGGCCCAGTACCGGTCGCGTGCGGCCTCGCCCAGTCCGCTCGGCAGGCCGCTGAAGCGCTGGCGGGCCACGGTCCGCCCGGTGTCAGCCTTGACCTTCTCCGCGGGATCGATCCGCATCGGCACGGGCAGTACGCGGATGCGCCGGGAGCCGTAGCGGTGCTCGACCAGCCGGGCCACCTTCGCCGCCCCCGTGATGCCCTGCTCGCTGAGGGTGAAACAGGTGACGAGCACGTCCGGCAGCTGGATGGTGCAGATGTCGGCGACGTCGGAGAAACCGGTGCGGCTGTCGATCAGGACGTAGTCGTAGTTGCGCTTCATGTCGGCGCGCAGGGCGTCGAAGAAGTGGCCGCCGCCCTGCCGCTCGTAGAACTCGTCCCAGTTCATCCCGGCCAGCGCGCCGGCGTAGTCGTTGTTCTGCTGGCCGGCGGAGAGGAAGTCGAGGGTCCCGTCACCCGGGAAGTTGGACCAGTTCAGCGAGAACGAGTACTTGTGCACGCGGGCGTACTGCTCGTGCCAGCGCTCGTCGCCCTTGTCCTGCTTGGTGGTGGTCGCCCACTCGTACTCCCGGATCAGGTCGATCACGCCGCCGGTGCTCTCCAGCGCGTCGCGGTCGATGAACGGCGCGAAGAAGCGCGACAGCCCGGGAGACTCGAGATCCCAGTCGACAGCCAGGACCCGCTTGCCGTTGGCGGCGAGGATCCAGGCGACATTGGCCAGCGCCATGGTCCGGCCGGTACCGCCCTTGTAGGAATAGAAGGTGACGACCTGTCCCTCGCCTCGGGTCAATTGTCCACTCCTTCGTCGGGCGGCGGGCTCTCCCAGAGCCGGGGCTTGCTGATCGGCCGTCCCGGCGGCGGGTAGGCCGGCCTCGCGTCCAGGTAGCGGCGTCGCATCCGGTCGACGAGGCCGTGGATCCCGGCGCGCCAGTCGTCGTACGTCGTGACCGTCAGCGGGCGTGCCGTCGCCGGGAACAGCGCCACCGCCCGATCGAGCAGCACCGTGCCGTGGAAGCGGCGGTCGGGGACGGAGTCGTCGACGATCACCACGACGCCCACCCAGCTGTGCAGGCAGTCGACGGCCGCGCGGACGGCCTCCGTGCCGTCCTCGGTCTCGACCACCCGTGGGTCGACCATGAGGACGCCCGGACAGCCCTCGAACAGGCCGGCGTCCGGCACGAAGTCCCGGACGTCGATCGGCATCCGCAGCCGCTGGACCGCGTCGGTCACGTCGTCGACGACCGGTGGCCGGTCGCGGAACGGCCGCCACCGACCGGCGTGCGTGTCGGATCGCCCGTTGAGCCGACCCGGGCCCGGCGGCTGCCCGGGGGCGATGACCACGGCCCGGAAGGGCACCTCGCTGGTCGGGGACGCCGGCATGTCGGTCGGCCCGGACGGCGGCTCGGCCGGTTGCAGCGGGGTCTGCTCCGCGGTGTCGACGATGTGCTGGGCCAGCCGCTCCAGGACCTCCTTGTAGGCGTTCTGGAAGATCTGCAGCCGGCAGAGCGCGCTCATGCCGTTGACGGCGTAGGCGTCCACGTCCGCGGCCATCGCCAGCGCCCGGGCCTGGTCGGGCGCGTGGACGGCCGCGGGCGACGGCGTCCACAGGACCGGGAGGATGTTGTCCCCGTCGGCCGGACGACCGGCCCGCAGCAACCGTTGCCGGAACCACTCCCGGTCCCGGCGCGAGTCGTCCCGGTTGAGGTAGTCCGGTGAGTACAGCGGGACGAACACCTCGGCCTCGGCGAGCGCCATGCGTTTCTGTTCCGTCCGGTCCTCCGAGGGACGCACGGTGAAGTCGGCGAAACCCCGCCGGCGCAGCCGGGCGCCCGGTCGCCCGTCGATCGCCAGGTTGAGATCGTGGTAGAAGCGGCGGACCCAGTGGTCGCCGAGAGTGCGGTCGTTGTGCGTCGGCGGGGGGACGTAGCTCAGGAAGAAGTATCGTGCGCCGGCGAGGACGGGCCTCTCATGACTCACGTCGACACGACCCGTTCAGCGCGGAAAGAGCGTCCGACCGCCAACCGGTAATGATCACGCGCTGCTCTCCAGTCGACACGATGTGGAGTGTATCGATCAGAGTAGAGATGTTGCCCGCCGGTGACCAGGGCCTCACCGTACGGCGTGGTGGTCCATCCAGGTGACCGCGGTACGTACCGCCGCGGGTATCGGCAGCAGGCGGGCGATGGCGTCCCCGACCGTCGCGTGGCGGGTGAAGTCCGCCCGGTCGAGTTCCTCGCCGATCGCGGCGAACGGGGCCGCGTCCAGGTGCGGGGCGTGGAAGTCCACCCGTTCCCGGCGACCGTCGCGCAGCACGTAGCAGCGGTAGGGACGGCACACCGGCGGCCGGCTCAACCGGTACTCGGCCAGGTGCAACGCGGTGCACGCCGGGTAACCGACGCCGAGCAGGAGGGTCCAGGCGCCGACGGCCTCCAGCGCGGCCAACGGAGACCGGTCGCCGAGGTGGGAGTCGAGGTCGTGGACGCGCATCAGCGCCTCCGCCCGAGGGCCCCACGCGCTGAACGACGTCTGCGGGTGCCGGCTGCGCACCGCCCCGGGCAGCCGGCGTACGTGTTCGGCGAGCGCGCCCACCCCGAACGACGGCGTGACGGCCGGGTCGAAGCCGGGCATCCGCTCCTCGTAGGCCCGGCGCTCGTCGTCGGTCATCCCGGCGGTCGCGGCACGGTACGCCGCGCTGCTGACCGAGTTGTCGGGGGTCTGTGCCGGCACCACGACGGTGCCCGTCGGCCCGACGACCGCGCGGAGCGCCTCGGCCAGGGTGTCCACGCCACCGACGACCGGCCCGACGGCGCGCATCGCGCAGTGCACGAGCACGACGTCGCCGGGGCCGAGCCCCAGCGAGCGCAGCTCGGCGGTGAGGGTACCCAGCCGGTGTCCGGTCCAGACGGCGGTGGTCACGACGGCCACCCGGCCATCGATCGGGCGACCAGCCGGAGCAGCCGCGAGCCCGCCGGGGTGAGCGCGTCCGCCGTTTCGAGGGCACCGATCGCCTCGGCCGTCCAGTCGCGGTAGCGCCGGTAGACGGCCTGCGCCCCGTCGAGCTGGCGGTCGGCGCGGATCCGCCAGATGTCGGCGACCGCCGCGTGCGCGTAGATGCCGTGCAGGACGGCCTCCACGGGGCGCGGGTCGGGCCGCCAGCCGACCACGATGTCGGTCGTCCGGGTGCGGTCGACCAGGTCGCAGATGTCGAGCAGGGCGTTCATCTTGCTGTGCTGGAACTCGTGCACGAGCAGCACCGCCAGGGACCCGGCGTCCGTCTCCGTCGCCGCGACACCGCCGAATGCCTGCCGCCCGGTCGATGCCTCGCTCACGCCGTCGCCGCTGCGCCGCAACGGCACCAGGGCCCGCAGGCCGGCCCGCAGTTCCTCGGCGTGGCCCGGCACCTCGTCCGTGACGATCCCCCAGGCCGCCGCGAAGGTGGCGGCCCAGCGGGTGGCGCCCGCGTCGTCCAGCCGCTCACCGACGGGCAGCCGGTGGCAGTCCCGGTGCGGATCCCCGTCCTCCAGCAGCACCGTCATGTCGTCCGCGACCAGGGTCCGGGTCGGCTGCCACCGGGGCGTGTCCTCGCCCGCGTCGGTGCGGACCGCCACCGTCACGTCCCCGGCGCTCACCTTCAGGGAGCCCGGGCCGACGTCGACCTGCGCCGTGCCGTCGCCGACCTCGGGCAGCAGCACGGTGCCGACGGTCGGCAGGTGCAGGCGGCCGGCCCGTACCGGCACCGTCACGCGTACCGGCACGCCGGCGTCGCTCGCGACGGCGGCGGCGATCGCGCCCAGGTAGCCGGGCCCGTGCCGGGCGCCGGTGCCCGTGCCGGCCAGGCAGTCGACCGCCCACGTGCGCACGTACGGGTGCGCCGCGACGCGGGCGACGGATCCCGGCGCGCGCCGGTCGAGTTCGGTCAGCGCGGCCCAGCCGTCCGCTCCGAGTCCCCCGTCGGGCAGGCCGCCGGCCACCTCGCGCAGCAGCGCGCGGACGATGGCGGTCTGCGCCTCGACGAGCTGGCGGATGGCGTCCCCGTCACCGTCACCGGTGGAGGCCGCGACGCGGTCGACGAGGCCGTCGGACAGGTCGGCGTCGAGCCGCACCGGCACGGGCGCCGGCAGGTTCTCGTTCACGTGCACGACCAGTTCCTTCAGATCGGCGCAGTAGACGCTCGGATGGTCGAAGTGCCCGGCGCCGTACCGGTGGGCGAAGAGGCCGCCGCCGCACTGGTCGACCACCGCGCACCGCCGGCACTCACCGCTGAGCCCGGCGCGGCCCGAGCGGCGGCGAGCCAGTTCCGGGCTGGCGGCGACGTCGTCGACCGGGTGGGAGAAGACGGTCATGCCGGTGGCCGGCGCGCCGTCGTACGCGGTCTTGAGCGAGTCCGCCTGCTCCCACTCGCCGTCCGTCTCGACCACGGCCAGGTCGATCGGGTCGAGACCGAGCCACTCGGTGCCGCTGGGGCCGCCCCGGGCGGTGGACAGGAGCGAGTCGAAGAGGCGCACCGGAACCGGACGGCCGTCGGCGCGCCAGCGGTCGTAGACGGCGCGGAGCCAGTCGGCGTACGCGGTGCCGCCGGTCCCCGGCCGCCACGGCGGGGCGTCCCAGGTGGCGTGGGGAAGCAGGAAGTCGATCCGGGGCGGTTCCTGGGCGAGCAGCGACTCGTACACTCCGACCGGGTCGTTGCGGACGTCCACCGTGCACAGCAGGCCGGACCAGAGCCGTCGGTAGGCCGGGCGGCGGAGCAGGGCGAGGGCCCGCAGCACCTGGTCGTAACTGCTGGCCCCGTTCCGGAACCTCCGATGCAGGTCGTTGGCGGCGCGAGCGCCGTCCAGCGAGACGCCGACCGCGACGTCGTATTCGGCGAGCAGGTCGCAGAACCGTTCGGAGAGCAGCACCCCGTTGGTCTGCATGCCGATCCGCAGCCGGGTGACCGGGTCGATGACGCGCCGGAGATCGGCGACGGTCCGGCGCATCCGCTCGGGACCCAGCAAAAGCGGTTCCCCGCCGTGGAGAACGACGGAGACGCTCGACAGGCGGTGCGCGGTGGCGTGTTCGGCGATCCGGTCCGCCGCGGCCCGCAGCACCTCGGGCGTCATCCACGTCGGGCGCCGACGCCAGCTCTGGTCGGCGTGTTCGTAGACGTAGCAGTGGTCACACGCCAGATCACACCTGGAGTGGACCTTGAGGACGAACTCGGTCAGCGCCGCACGGGCCGGCCCGGGGGACATCGCGGATCAGATGAACGACGAGAACTTCGCCACGGGGACCCTGGTCTGATCGAGGTGAGCCGCCATCACCCGGCGCACGATCGGCGAGGTGTCCGCGGCGGAGAGTCGGTCCAGCGGCTCCTCGAGAACCCTGCCGAGCGACACCGGGGGCTCGTCCTGACGCATGGGTGCGGTTGTCATGAGTCTTCCTTAGGTAATCGTGTGCGCGCCAGGCGAACACATGAAGCGACGGCCTACCGTAGTGCGTCTGCGGGTTGATCACCATCGACCCACCGGTGAGACACGGTGCTCATAAGACTGAATGCGTCGCGACCGTCAACCGTCACCTCGTGTGAACGGCCCCGGGTTCAATATTATGCTCCTATTTGGGCATCCAGCACGATTCAAAAGTCCAGATTTTTGCAGAAATCGTCCATAGGGTGACAGCAGCCGCGCCTCGGCGCCTCCGGGGCAGCCGCGGGGGTCGTGCAGTGCGTCGGGACGCGCGGTGGGTGGCGGCTCCGCCGGCCTCAGCGCCGGGCGCCGCCGGGCCGACCCCGGCCGGTTCCGCCGGCCCGGTGACCGATGCGCGGAGCGCGTACCACCTGGGCGTTTCCCGCCCCGGGGCGGAAGTCCCGCGCCGCGCCGGCGACCATCTCGTCGGGATCACTCTCCAGCGCCTGCCGGATGTGCGGCGGAACCAGCTCCGACGTCGCCAACGCCATCCGCACCTGCACCGAGCGGTCGTCGACCAGGCGTCGCAGATCCGCCTCGTCCAGCTCGACCGCGAGCACCAACGCGGCGCGGACGTCCACCACGGGATCCTGGGCGAGCGCGCTGCGCTGGGCGGCGGTGGTCCGCGGGTTCCGGGCGAGCCCCTTGCGTACGCGGGCGGTGCGGTCGGCCAGCAGTGCGGTGATCACATCGGGGTGGTGGGTGTGGGTGGCGAGACGTTCCCGCACCTCGGGTGAGACGTCGTCGGCCAACCGCGCGGCCAGCTCGGGCTCCAGGTCGCGCGTCTCCGCGAGGAGGCCGCGAAGCTCCTTGTCGGGAGCCTCCGCCATCACCCGGCGGACCGACTCGTTGCAGGCCGGGTTGCCGGCGACCGCCCAGCGGACCCATCGGTCGGCGTCCTTGACCAGCAGCAGGAGATTACCGATCGAGGTCGAGGGGTTCCTCGCCACGGCCTCGCGGACATTACGATCATGGTCGCGGGTCAGCGGTCGCAACGCCTGCGCGGGCGCGTCGGCGCGGGTCGCGACGGCCTTGCGGACCACGGCCGACGGATCGGACGCCAGGTCGATGAGCGTCATCTGTGCCGTGGTGGGGTCCTGCGCGACGGCGAGCCGCGCGTCGACGCTGCCACCCGTCGCACCGTCCGCGGCGGCGTCCGACCCACTGTGACGGTCGGGCCCGCCGACGTCCTGCTGTTTCCCCATGGGCGCCATCATGTCACGGGCCGACCGGCCAGCCGCTCGACGCCGTCGGCCACGCGACCGGGACCGCGCCAGGCTCGCCGCCCGGCCGGCCAGGGGGGGGGGGATGCCGCCACCCCCCGGGCCCGGGGGGTCGGCGGCCCGGGCGCGGGG
>NZ_JBAKHL010000018.1:0-50335 GCF_036902715.1 Micromonospora sp. CPCC 205546 | reverse complement strand
GGCCCACCCGACGGGGGCCGCGCCGGCCCCCCCGCCCGGCCGCCGAGGGGGTGACTTCCGCCACCACCTGGGCGGCCGAGGGTCTCGACGCCGGCGCCGTGGCAACCGACGCCACGGCGGACGCCTCAGCTCCTGGCGCGGCTGGCCCAGCCCACGCCGACCGGCCGACCGGCGCCGGTCAGTTCTTGACCTTCGCCAGGTCGAAGAGGTCGGCGACGTCCTCGTCGAAGTACGGGCCGTACATGTTGCCGGAGAACTTGTACGAGGCCACCGAGTTCACGAAACCGAAGCCCTGCGAGTTGTTCCAGGCACGCAGGAAGGGTCCGCCACTGGTGCCCTCGTTCAGCGGGCAGTCCATGAGCTTGACCCGCTGGCTTCCGGCGGCCTTCGTGGTGCTCTGGCAGTAGTGCTGCCACTTGCCGTCGAAGGGCGCGGCGCCGGGATAGCCGAGCAGGGTGGTGGCGACGCTGCGCGGGTAGTTGAAGCTGATGCCCTCCCCGCCGGTGACGTCCACCAGCCGCTTGCCGTTGCGCGGCCACACGGTGACGAAACCGTAGTCCCACCACAGGATGTCGTGGTTCACCCAGCCCTTGGTGGAGGTCATGCTCCGGGCGCTCCACAGCCCCCAGGCGGACGGTCCGTCGGCGTAGTTCGGGGCGAAGACCCAGTTGGTGTGCCAGTTGTCGGAGCCGTCGCCGGGGTGCAGGCAGTGCCCGGCGGTGGAGAGCAGGTTCGCCTTGGCCGTGTTGACCGCGCTGGCGGAGCAGAAGTGGTCGACACCGTTGGCGGTGAAGAAGACCCGCCCGACGGCGGGCGAGGGATTGACGGACTGGGTTCCCGCCCCCGCGGAGGCGCCCCGGGCCGAGACCGACGAACCGGGGATCGCCGTACGTGTGCCGCGCGGACCGATCGGCTCCGCGCCCGAGCGTGGTTCACCGACCCGACCCGGCCGGTCCTCGGCCTCCCCGGCCAACTCCTCCTGGCCCACCGGCGGTTCCAGCGGCGTCGCGGATCGCATCCGCTCCGGCGTCCAGTACGCGTCGGCCAGAGTCTGCGCGGTCGCCGCGTCCGGGATCAGCCGGCCGTGGAACGTCGCCTCCGCCCCGAGCGCGGTTCCGTTCGGCGTGGTCACGCTCGCCTGTGCCGGCGTGCCGAGCAGAGCGAGCCCACAGAACACGGCGGTGGCCGCCGAGATGATGCCGTAACGCCTTCGCACCGATCCTCCTCACAAGCCGGCCCGGGTGGCCATCCGCCACGGGGGTCCGACACCCGGTGACGCTAGAGGGCGGGCACGCCGCCGAGGAGCCATTTGTCGGCATTGATGCACCTGCGCTTATCGGCTTGCGGACCGGTGCCCTTCCGGCGTGACCGGCCACCGTGTCACGGGCAGGGCGTGCGCGCGCAGACGTCGACGACCTTGCCGGTGAGCAGGAACACCGCCTTCTGTTTCTGGGCTGCGGCCTGGGCGCGCGGGAACTCGTGCGAGTCCTCGCCGTACTCCGGCCCGGCCGGGGCGAGGTTGGTCGGCGGTGGCGCGTACGCGGCGCCGCTGTTCCAGACCACCATCGCCGAGCCGGTGTACGGGTACCTGCGGATCGGCGCGATGCCCCAGTACGGTCGCACGTCGGGTGACCAGCCGTCGTCGAGCGCGGGGGTGTGCAGGCGGGCGCCGATGGTGCGCGCCTGGACCTCCGCCGCGGCGGGGGAAACCTGCTGGTCGCCGAAGGCCACGTGCATCAGCACCTGGTGCGCCGGCGTGCGCGGCAACGGCCGGTCGGTCATGTGCCGGGCGTACCCGTTGGCCTCGGACCGGTCCCACAACATCTGCAGCAGCGCGAGAACCAGCTGCTGGTCGGCCTTGTCCGGGTAGTGGCCGTCCATGATCGTCTGGAACGGGGTGAAGGCGACGCTGCGTTGCAGCAGCGTGGAGTAGTTCATCCCGGGCACGCCGAGCACCGACCGGGTCCAGTCCTGGGCGATGGCGGTGAGCGCGCCGCCGTTGATGCCGCCCTGGCTGTTGCCGTCGTAGTGCAGCCCGCCGGCCACGTCGATCAGCGGCCGCGCGGCGGCGTCGCGAAACGCCGGATGGGCGGCGAACCCGCCCGGGTGGATCATCGCCCGGCCCAGGAAGAGGAAGTTCAGGAAGCTCTGCTGCAACCGGTCCACCACCGCGGGGAAGGCACTCAGGTCGGTGAAGGCGCCGGCCACGTAGGGGACGTCGGCGGCGGCCATGCCGATCCAGCTGGTCGCGCAGAAGGTGAAGTCGTACGTGTGCGACATCGTCCTGACGTTGCCGGCGTTGATCTCGGTCGGCTTGCCGAGCAGCCCGTGGCCGTAGAGCGAGAGGTGTGCCGGCTTCGCGGCGGAGGCACTGCGCGGGATGTTGCAGACGAAGTCCGCCGCCACCGTCGCCCCGGACGGCGTGGGCAGCGCGTTCGGCGTCGGTGGCGCCCCGCCGCCGCCGGCCGGCCCGTAGTGCAGCCGGGAGCCGGGCCCGCCGTCGCCGGTCAGATAGGACGGTACGCCGATGGTGCCCGTGACCTGCCGGGCGATCAGCGGCTCCTGCTCCGGCGGGTAGTCGGTCACCTGGGTGACGGTGAACGTCGGTGCGGCCCGGCCGAGGGTCGCGAACGCGCCGTCCCGGATCGCCAGCATCCGCCCGGTCAGACCGTGCCGGCTGGCCACCGTGAAGTCCCAGGCCAGGTAGAGGCTGTGCCGCTTGACGCCGGCCCTGGTCAGGTCGGCGAGGATCCGCTTCATCTGCGGGACGCGACGGTCCCGGCGCTCGAGGCCCGCGCCCGTCACGTACGACGTGAAGCCCTTCGGCGCCGGGATCAGCGCCTTGTCGCCGTCGCGCATGCCGCGCAGACCCACGACGTACCGGGTGCCCTCGGTCAGCGCCACCGCCGGCCGGATGATCAGCAGCTGCCGGTCCGGCTGCCCGACCGCGTGCGCGTCCAGCTCGGCCCAGTACGGCGTGCGCCTGCCGGTGCGGGCGTCGAGCAGCACGATGGGCGCGTCCGGCGCCAGCGAGCGGCCGATGTCGGTCACCGGCGCGATCCCGGTCGCCGCGGCGTCGAGGCCCGGCACGCGCACCAGGATCGGGGAGCCGGGGCTGAACCCGTCCTGCCGGTTCCACTCCGTCGGGTCGATCGGGGTTCCCTGCGCGTTGGCGGGCATCGCGGAGGCCGTGAACCGCACCCGCTTGCCGGTGGGGCTGGTGCGGTCCGGCACGGTGAAGTAGTCGTTCGGGAACGGCAGCAGGCAGGCCGTCGGGTCGATCGGGTCGCAGGCCCGGTGCCCGACCGGTGCGGGAGCCGCGGGTGCCGCGGCGGCGGCCGCACCGAGCAGGACGGCGCCTGCGGTCACCAGCGCGGACACGGCGAGACGGAGCCGTCTGGGTGTGGTCACGCGCATCTCCTTCGACACGGGACGGTGCCCGGATGCAGGGGCCGACGGTGGTGGTGGAGCGTGGTGTTCTTCCTACGCTCGTCGATGGGTCTCGGCAAGAGGGCGTCAGGTGTTGACCGGACGACGGGCGACCAGGCGCACGTGGGTGACGGGCCAGTCCAACGGCTCGCCGGCCGGGGTGCTCAGGGCGGCCACCGGAGCGAGACGGTTGGTGACGATCCAGTCGTTGCGGGACGTCCCGCTCGCGGCGTCGATCTCGAAGCCGACGTCGCTGAGCAGCGACTTCCAGTCGGCGTACTCCAGGCCGCAGAACTGTTCCTGGGTCTCCGACAGCCAGTTGTCCGTGTAGTCCTTGCGGGTGAGGAAGTCCATCGCCGCGCCGAGGGTCAGCTCGACCACGCCGTCCGCCCCGGGCACCGGGCGGTACGCGAACGGGAACCGGTAGTCGACGGCGAACTGGTCCAACCGGGCCCGGGTCGACAGCGCGCGCACGTACGCCGCCACCTCACCGGGCGGCACGTCCGCCAGGTCGGTACGCGGCGAGGGCGGGTTGACGCCGTCCGTCGTGGCCAGCCGCAGGTGCACCGTCCGGTCCTGGCCGTCCGGCCCGCACACGTCGCTGTTGATCCACACCCCGCCCGGCACGGTGTGCTCGTAGAGCGCCCGCACGAACCGGCGCAGCGAGGCCATCCGCTCACCGTACGACCAGATCTCGTGGGTCAGCGCGAAGGTCATCGTGGTGTCCACCGAGCGCGGCGCGAACACCGCCCCGCCGAGCACGTTGCGCCGGTAGAAGAAGACGTTCGGGTTGGTGAACACGCCCTGCGCCTTCTTGTGGACGCACTCCTCGAACAGGTGCCGGGCCACCTCGACGCCGATCAGGTCGCTCTCGCGCAGGGCCGGCTCCCGGTCGGCCAGCTCCAGCACGGCGCCCGCGCCGCAGCCGACGTCGACGATCCGCCCCGGCCGCACGTGCTCGCGCACCGCGTCCCACTTGCGCCGCGCGGCGTCGCTGAACGCCTCGGCGTACGTCCGGTAGTCGCGGGTGGCGGTCAGCCCTCCCTCGTCGCCGACCACCGGGTCGTTCACCACGGAACGGACCAGGTCGTCGAGCCGGTAGCGGCGGTACACGTCGACGGTCGCCGGGTGGGTGAGCCCACGCCACGACGGGTCGTCGTCGGCCAGCCGCAGCAGGACGTCCCACGGCCGGACCGGCGCCGGCTCGACGTCGGCCTCCACCCCGGCGATGCGGAAACCGAGCCGTTCGTACATCGCGGCGACTTCCGGCGTGGAGCAGGCCACCACCGTGTCCGTCGGGGTCAGCTCCAGCCCGGTGGACGCCGCGATGGTCTTGAGGGTCACCTCGGCGAACCTGTCGGTCGGTGTGGTGTCGAAGATCGGCACCACCACCGACCGGAGCCCGGCGAGCACGCTGAACCGTTCGATCGCCGCCTCCCGCCGGTGGTACGGGACCGGGTTGCGCCGGGTGTTCTCGTGGTTGGCCGAGGTGACCGCCCACACCACCGTCGCCCCGCCGGCGTCCTCGCTCCCGGTCGCGCCGCCAGCGTCACCGTCGGCGCGGTCAGCGTCGCGCTGCGCCGCGAGCTGGCGGAGGTAGTCGGCCTGGAACCGGGTCAGCAGGTGGTGGCGGCCGGGAAAGAGCAGGTAGCGGGGCATGTCACGTTCCTAGCCGATGCCTGGTGGCCGGTGCGCGGCAGGGGTGGGTGCGCACCGGCCGGCTGAGACGAGGCGGGTTCGACGGGTCGTCGCGGCACCTCGTCGGAGGGCGCGGACCTCCACCCCGCTCGCGTCTGCCGGCGTCCGCACCGTGCCGGGGGGCGCGGCTTCTCCGACACGGCACCAGCTCGCCACACCCGACCGGTCCCCGCACACCGCTCAGGGCCGCCGACCCGGCCGCTTCGCTCCGGTCAACGGTCACCTGTCGCGCTGTCGGGGCGGCCGGCTGACCGGATCTCGCGTTGCTCCGCCTCCATGCTGCGCCGCGTGGCCATGTATTCGGTCAGATGCTGGTCGGCCTGGACCACCTCGCCGCGCAGGTATCGCGCGACGGCCCGCTTCGCTGCCCGGTGCTGAAGGTACTCCTGCGCCTCGACCCTGCCCCCGCCATACCGCTGCAGAACCGCGATCACTTCTTCCGGCGCGACGGTGAAGCTGTCCAGGGCCAGCAGCGAGTAGACCCGCAGTCCGTCTCGCCTGCCGCCGAGCCGTCCCCCGAGTCTCGCCCCCGGAGCCAGGCGAAGCTCCATGTACGGCGACTCCCAGGAATCCCCCACCTTCGTCACGGTCAGCGACTCCACCGACTCCCAGGGCAACCGGGTCGTGATCCCCCGCAGGCGGAGTGTCAGGCCATCGACATCGACTTCCATGAGAAACGGCCAGAGCAGAAGCAGCCACGCGAGGAGAGAGGCGACGACCATGGCCACGCTGACGACTTCGTAGAAGGGCGCCTTGCCGTGATGGAGGTGACCAGGGTTGGCCCCGGCCCACCGTGCCCCCAACCAGCCGAGCGCCCCCAGGATCCCCCAGGCGAGGCAGGTCTTGCGCAGCTTCGTGGTGTTCCGACGCAACTGCACGGTCATCTCTCCCGACGGAACGAACGGTACGCAGACCCGGCAGCTCACCTGGCACCGTACCGCAGCAGATCAGCGCGCAGCACGCTCTCATGCCGCAGAACGTCCGCCCCGTCGCGTGACGGCGGCGATCCGTCCGCTCCGGGCGGCCGGCCGGCGTGGTCGGGCAGCGTCGGCAGGAAGGTCCCGTCGATCCCTCGGGTCATCGGGTCCGATGACGGCGACCGTAGGATCCGGGAGTGAATGACGCCCCCGGCACGGATCATCGACCTTCGGCGGTCACGACCGACTGGACGCGGCTGCCGGTCAGCCACTGCCAGTACGACGTGTCGACGGCGCCGGGTGCGTCCGGCATGGGGATCTACATCCTCGGCGACGACCTGCTGCACGTCGGCGGACCGAATCAGTTCACCGGCTTCTGCGGTATTCACACCGGATGGATCGAGGCACGCGTTCGGGTGTTGTCCGGGCCCGCGGCGGAGGCCGACGTCGGCTGGGACGCGATCAGTGAGGCTACCCTGTGGAGTCCCAGCGGTCGGTTGTCGGTCATCGGCTTGATGGGTGGCACCGCGGACGCTCTTACCGACATCGCCGTCCCGCGCGGGCTCATCAGGGTGCGGGTGCACGCACGCGACCGACTGCACGAGACGGTACGCACCGACGGTGATCCGCCCGAGCGGCACGAGTTGCACATCTGGGCAGTGTCCGAGGAGACGCCGTGGCGCACCGTGCTGGCCGACCCCGTAGGTCGCGGCTGGGAGCAGAAGCCGGCGAAGGCCGCGGAGTGGGCGATGCTGTCACTGGTGCCCCGCCCGTCCACCCGTCCGGCGCTCCTGCCGCCGTTGCCAGCAGGCGACCCCGACGGGGACGGTGCCAGCCTGTCCCGGGTGGCGGTGGTGCGTCGTCGGCCCGCGCCGGTCGAGGTCCCGACCGGGGTGCTGCCCGTCGGCGATCTGGAGGTCCGGCTGGAGAGGGTCGACGACGAGACCTTCACCTGGTCGTGGGCCAGAGCCGTTGGACCGATCTTCCCTCATCCGCTGACGACGCTGCCGGACGACGAGCCGAGTGCCGTACGGGTGACGTCTGGTGCTGACGGCTTCACGCTTCGACACGAGGGGGTGTGGGGCCGGCACGCCTTCGCCCTCGGCCTGATCTGGGAGCATCTGCTCGACGCCGCCGGGTCGTATCCGTGGATCGAGACGTTGCGTGGGCAGGCCGCCGAGGCGACCGTGCTGGCCGAGAAGTACCGGCGTCTGCAGGCCGAACGCGACGCCGAGCGATGGGGAGGTACCCCGCCGTCGGATCGTGTCCGCGGACTCTCCGGTCAGGCGCAGTCGCTGGCCCGGATCGACCGCCGGTTGCTCGACCGCATCGACGCGCTGCCCCCCGCCCGCCAGCGGGCGGCCGCATGCTGGGCGGCCCGCCATGCGATGCGGGTGGCCGGGCTGGAGCAGATCGGGTGGATCGCCGACGCGCTCGCCGCGGCCGAGGCCGACCGTCCACTGCCCCGGTCCTTCACCGAGCAGCACGGCAGTGCCGCGTTCAACCGGCTCATGTCCGATCCCGAGGTTCCGAACACCACCGTCACCCTCCGCCTGGGCACGCCGGGGAGCGGCACCCGCACCGTCGCAGGGGCGCTCCAGCAGGCCGCCGCGTTCCCCGCCCTGATCGCCCTGGCGGACGACGATCCGCTGGCTGCTGCGATCGACGCCGTCTACAACGCGGCGATCGCCCATGGCGACGACCGCGACCGCTTCCTCACCGACACCCACGCCGTGCTGGACTGACGCGGTGCACCGTGCCGCCCACCGCGGCGGAGGGGTGAACCTGGCGCGGGCCGACGACGACCCGTACGAGGAGCAACCGCGGCTCTGCACGCCGTGCCGCGTCGCCACCTCACCGGCGTACGCGACCAGCCTCGGGGAGAACTACGTCGGGCTGCCGACGACCTGAGCGGGCACATCGACGCATCGGACCAGTCAGAACGGGGCGTCCACCGGGAGTCGACGCACCTGCGTCAGGTAGGGGTCCAGCTCTCCCACCTCGAACCGGCAGGTGCCGATGACGTGCCAGAACTGGCCGCCCGGATCACCATCCAGCTTGTACCGCCCGTCCGGGCTGACCGCCGCCCAGCCGTCCGGCAGGCCGATGAGGGTGGCGCGCAGCTGAGCGTGCTCCGGGTCCACGACATCCCAGAGCCGGACGGTGCCGTCGTCGCCGGCGCTGGCGAGCATGCTGCTGTCCGGGCTGAACGCCACCGACCAGACCCGCCGGGTGTGCGCGGCCAGGGTGCCGTGCAGCCGACCGGTGCCCGGATCCCACAGCCGGATGATCAGGTCGTCCCCGGCGGTGGCGAGCAGCGTGCCGTTCGGGCTGAACGCGCAGGACCAGAGCCGGCCGGTGTGCTCGGTGAGCACCGCGCGCCGTTCGCCGGTGAGCGCGTCCCACACCACGGCGGTGCCGTCGTTGCTCGCGCTGGCGAGCAGCGTCCCCTCGCCGTTGAAGGACACCGCGTACACCCGGTCGGTGTGGTGCTCCAAGGTGTGGCGACAGGTCGCGGTGGCCGCGTCCCAGAGCCGGACGAGCTGGTCGTCGCAGCCGGTGGCGATGGCCTCGCCGTCCGGGCTGAACGCCACCGCCCGGACCCGGCCGCGGTGCGGGGTGAGGGTGGCGAAGTGCCGGCCGGTACGCCGGTACCACAGTCGGACCGTGTCATCGTCGTTGGCGGTGGCCAGCGCATCGCCGTCCGGGCTGAACGCGGCCGCCCAGACATGGTCGGTGTCCACGTTGAGCTCGCGTTCGTCGACCCCGGTGTCGGTGTTCCACAGGTGCACGCCGCCGTCCCCGCTCGGTGCGGCGACCAGCGGCTCACCCGGACAGAACACGGCGGAGAGCAGTCGGTCGGTCGGGCTGGTGAACCGCCGGACCAGCCGCCCGGTGCGCGGCTCCCACAGCCGCACCACACCGTCGTTGCCGCAGGCGGCCAGCACCTCGCCGTCGTCTCGGAAGGACAGCGAGGTGACCCGCCGCCCGTGCCCACGCAGGGTGTGCTGGAGCTGCCCGGTCCGCGCGTCCCAGAGGCGGGTGGTGCCGTCGTTGCTGCTGGTCGCCACCTGGGCCTGGTCCGGCCGCCACACCACCGGCCAGACCGAGCCGCGGTGCCGGCTCAGCTCGTGCCGGAGCTGGCCGTCGGCGGTGGTCCAGAGCTGGATCGCGCCGTCACTGGCGGCCGTGGCGAGCACGGTGCCGTCGGCGTTGAACCGGACGCTGTAGATCGCGCCGCGCTGCCGGTCGAGCACCCGGACCGAGCGGCCGGTCTCCACCTCCCACAGCCGCAGCGCGCCATGCGTGTCGCCGGTCGCCATCAGCCCGCCGTCGGGGTGCACGTCGAGGGCGTAGACGTCGGCCTCGTGGCCGCGCGGCTGGCGCAGCAGCTCCCCGTCGGCGGCCCGGCGGATCCACACCCGGCCGTGCTGTCCGACGGCGACCAACGACCGCCCGTCCGGGGTGTGCACCACCCGGTAGACCACCTCCGGCTCCCGCACCTCGAAGGCGAGGTCGCCCGAGGCGATGTCCCACCCACGGACCGCGCCGGCACTGTCCACGACCACGACCCGCCGCCCGTCCGGGCTGAACGAGGTGCCCCAGATGGGCGCGGCGTGCCCGGGCCATTCCTGGCGCAGCCGGGCGGTGCGGGTGTCGTAGAGCCGGACCACACCGGCCGCGTCGCCCACCACCAGCCGGCCCCGCGCTCCGTCGGTGAGCAGCGGCCACACCCAGCCGGCGAAGACATCCTCGATCACGTGCCGCACGTCGCCGTGGTCCGCGTCCCACAGCCGTACGCTGAGGTCGGCCGAGCCGGTGACCAGGTGATGCGAGGCGGCGTCGAATCGGACCGCGTACACCCGGTCCCGGTGGCCCTGCAGGGTCCGCACCGGAAGGCCGGTGGCCGTGTCGCAGATCAGCACCCCGCCGTCGTCGCTGCCCACGGCGAGCACCGTGCCGTCCGGGCTGTAGGCCGCCGGCAACGGCAGCCGGCCCACCTCGAAGCCGTACGAGACGCCCACGGCGGACGGGGCCAGGCCCGGTGTCACCGGACGGCCCGGGGCGACCACGGCGCCGCGCAGCTCCGGCGCGCGCAGCAGCGCCGCGTGGGCACGCACGTCGATCAGCGCGGCCCGGCGCCAACTGCTGCCGGCCACCCGGGCGTCGCGCAGGTCGGCCCGGAACAACCGGGCTCCGACCAGATCGGCCGCGCGCAGATCGGCCCCGGTGAGGCGCGCCTGGTCCAGGCGGGCGCCGCGCAACCGGGCGTGTGTCAGCCGGGCCCCGGTCAGGTTGGTGGCGACCAGGCGGGTGTCGGTCAGGTCCGCGCCGGTCAGATCCGCCTCGGCCAGCTCCCGGTGGGACAGGTCCTCACCGCGCAGCACCGCGCCACGCAGGTCGGCCCGGTCCGGCAGCCGCAGCCGGGCGCTGAGCCGCAACGCGTTGGCCCGAACCGTCTCGCCGGCTGCCTCGTCGCCGAGCACCCGGGACGTCCAAGCGGTGCAGCGGGCCGAGTCGGCGAGGTCGCCGAGGAACTCCACGGCCAGCGCCGACAGCGGGCGCGCCGCCAGAGCCGGCGGATCCTCCCCCTGGTTGAGCTGGGCGGCGACCCCGGCGGCGACCAGCCACTCCATCACGGAGGTGTGGATGAAGCCGAACAGGCCGTCGTCGGTGCGGACCAGCAGACTGCCCGCACCCACCGCGTGCGTCGCCTGCGATCCGGAGAGCTGGGACTCCGCCAGCCCGGCCAACTGTCCGGCGGCCTCGGCCAGCTCGGCCAGGCGCAGGTAGGACTCCCCGCTCTCCCAGAGCTGGAAGGCCAACCGGCTCACCGCGCGCCACAGCTCGGGACGGCGCAGGCTCACCGGCACACCCGGCACGCCCTGGGTGCGCCGCTCCTCGAAGTCCAGCCAGGCTTCCAGGATCTCCCGGTAGAGCGCGGCCGCGCTGAACGTGCCGCCCGCACCGGCCACCGCCGTCAGCCGTCCCTCGTCGAGGTTGGCGATGAAGCCGAGCATGCGCGGGTTGCGAGAGAGACCGAGCAGGTCCTTCACCCCGCCGAGCAGGTTCATCCGCTCCCGGGCCGCCCGCTCGTCCCCGCCGTAGCGGTGCCGCAGGAAGGTCTCGATCTGCCCGGGGGTGAAGTCCTCGACGGCCAGTACCCGCCGGTGCGGCAGCATGCCCACCCGCTCACCGAGAGCGGTGAGCACCTGCGAGTTGGTCTTGAAGTGCTGGGTGCGACTGCTTACGATGATCTTGGCATTCCCCTCGGCCGCCTGGAGCAACGTCTCCAGGTGGTCCGCCGCCCGGTCGTAGGTGACCCGGGCCACCAACTCGTCGAAGCCGTCGAAGAGCAGGACGATCCGCCCCTGCCGGAGCATGTAGCGGAACGCCTTCAGGTCGATCACCTGCTCGCCGTGGTTGGCCAGGTGCGCGGCGACCAGCCCGTCGACCGAGTGCGCCTTGTCCAGCGCACGCAGCTCCACCAGGATCGGGATCAGGTCGGGGGCGGCCGTCGGCAACCGGCGGGCCACCTCGCGCAACGCGAACGTCTTGCCCCGGCCAAAGTCGCCGAGCACCAGCACGAACCGGCCGTCCGGCGCGGCGGCGGCCTCGAGCAGGTGGTCCACCACGTCCTCGCGGACCTGCTGGTCGGCGCCGACCAGGTGGCGATAGCGCTGCGGCACGTACTGGCCGGGCGGGTATAGCCGGTCGGCCTGCAACCGGGCGGTCTGCGCGGCAACGTACTCACGCAGGTCGAGCAGCCCCTGGAACTCGGTCAGGTGCAGCACCCGTACGCCGCGCCGCTGTGCCTCCTCGGCCAGTCCGCGCGGGACCCGGTCGCCGTCGTAGACCAGCTCGGACGTGATGTCCGGGTCGGTGGCGTGCACCCGCCGGGCGAAGTGGTCGAGGTCCGCGGCGCTCGGGGTGCCGACGTACGCCCCGACCCGCTGCTGCCGGACCACCCCGTCGGCGCGGTAGGTGACGAACAGGTGCGGCGGCTCGACCGTCACCCGGCGGACCAGCACCCGGTCGTGGCGCGCCTCGCAGACCTCGGCCAGCCGGTCGAGCAGTCGGTCCAGCGGCGCCACCGGGACCGCGGTCGGCGTGGTGGCCGGCACGTCCCCGATGGTTCTCTCGCCGGAGGCGGGCAGCCGCGGGTCGGGAATCTGGGCCGGCCCGACAGCACCGAACGTCGCCTCCGCCCGCGGCCAGCTCACGACCGTCGGCTCGCCCACCTCGCGCCGGTCGTCGCGGCCGAGCACCCAGCGGGTCATCCCGTCAGCGGCGAGCCGGAGCACCTGCGCCCGGCCGTCGCGGGACGCGGTGGCCAGCGGCACCACCGGATCGACCTGGGCACCGGTCGGCACGGCGTCGGAGAGCAGGAGGTTGAGCATCGGCCCAAGCAGGCGGTTGAACGATCCCCGGTCGCGCAGCGTCACCCCGTCCGGGACCGCGATCTCGTCGGCGTACGGGGTGCGCGAGCCGGGGACGTGCGCCATCGCGCCCAGCCGCAGCCATCCGGACTGCTGGTAGTGACGCAGCCGCTGGGCGAACCAGGTGGACTGGGCCTCGCCGAGGAAGCCGTAGCGGTCCTCCTCGCGGTGGGTGACGGCGATGGTGGAGTTCAACCCGGCCACCACCACCCGCAGGTCCGGCACCGGGAACAGCGTCCAGGGCTGCTCGCTGTCGAAGAGCCGGTCCTCGAGACCCTGGTAGAGGTCGTCGAAGAGCCGCGCGTAGTGCCGCCACTTCGGCCAGTACGGCGGCTGCGGGTCGACGTCGTCCGCCTCGCAGGTGGCGAAGTACGCGCGGCTCGCGGCCATGGTCACGTCGCGCGGGCCGGGCACGACGACCAGGCGGTGCGGCTCCAACCCGAGCAGCACCCGCAGCCCGGTGAGGAAACTCAGCGCGTCGGAGAACTCACGGGGGCTGCCGGACTCGGTCAGGTTGCCCGCCACCACCAACAGGTCGGGTCGGGGGACCTCGTCGTTCATCAGCAGGGTGAGATCACCCATCAGGTGTTCCTGGAGCTCCCCGGGGGTGACCGGGGCGCCCGGCTCGATCATGCCCCGACCGAACCGCGGCCCGGTCACCTGCAGCACGGTCAGCGCCGTCCGCGAGGTCGGCACCGCCGCCGGGGCGGTGGGGAACGGTGGCGGGTTGATCGGCGTACGGCGGGCCCGGCGCGGCGCGGGCGGGCCCGCGACGGGCGCGGAGAGCACCCCGGCCGGGTCGGTCGGATGGTGCGGGAAGGCAGGTTGCCGCACGGGCTTCGCGCGGCCGTCGAGCGCCTCCCGGATCCGGTCCAGCACCCGGGAACGCGCCTGCCCGGGGTCGGTGACCCCGACCAGGTCGACGTACGTGATGGTGGCGAGCAGGCCGTCGATCGGGCAGTCCTCCACCCGGACGGTGACCAGCTTGTTGCCGGTACCGTCCGGATCGGCACGCAGCGCCGCCTGCCACTCGAGCTTGCCGTAGGTGGAGTGCAGGTAGCGCTCGGACAGGACGGCCACCACGACCGCGGCCTCCCGGACCCCCCGGTCCATGAAGTCGATGAAGTTGGTGCCGGCCACGAAGTCCCACGCCTGCAGCATCGTGCGGTAGCCGGCGGCCTCGAACTCCCACGCCAACCACGTCGCCCAGCGCTCGTCGGCGGGCGAGTAGCTGACGAAGAAGTCGATGGGGCGGTCGGACCGGGTCGGTTGCGCGCCTACAGCCACCTCGCCATTATGACCACCCACGGTCAACCCGTCGCCACCATGCGCGGTCGAATCGGTCGCATGCCGGCGGACGACGGTGTGCGAGGATCGTGCCTTGTGGAGACCACCGGCGAGTCACCGTCGGCCGCCCCGGACCGATCTTCCTGGGGTCGGCTGCACGTACTGGACTGGATCGCGATCGGCCTGTTCGCGGGCGGCGTCGCCTGCGTCCTCACCGGCCTCCTCCCCCGCGCGGACGCCGAGGCCACCGTACGCCGGATCCTGCCGATCCTGATCTTCCTCGGCGCCGTGGTGGTGCTGGCCGAGCTGACCGCGGTGGCCGGGGTCTTCGACGCGCTCGCCGCCCGGATGGCGATCACCGCGCGAGGCGACTTCGGCGCGCTGTTCTGGCTCTGCGTCGGCTTCGCCTCGGTGACCACGATCGCGCTCAACCTGGACACCACCGCTGTCCTGCTCACCCCGGTGATGATCGCTCTGGCCCGCAGGCTCGGTGTGCCGCCGGTCCCGCTGGCGATGACCACGGTCTGGCTGGCCAACACGGCGAGCCTGCTGCTACCCGTGTCGAACCTGACCAACATCCTGGCCAGCGATCGGATCGGGCTGGCCCCGCTGCCGTGGGCGGCCCGGATGTGGTGGCCGCAGCTGGTCGCCATCGCGATCACCATGCTGCTGCTCTGGTGGTGGTACTGGCGGCCGGCGCGGGCCGCGGCCGACCCGTTCGTGCCACCGCCGCCGCACGTGCCGTCCGACCCCGTGCTCCACCGCACCGCGCTCGTGGCCTGCCTGCTGTTCGTCACCGGGATCCTCGCCGAGGTCGAGATCGGAATCGCCGCCGGGGTCGCCGCCGCGATCCTGGTCGCCGGATTCGCGGTCCGCGCCCGGGGCAGCCTGAGACTCCAACTGGTCCCCTGGCGGCTGCTGGTCTTCGTCACCGGGCTGTTCCTGGTGGTGCAGACCATCGGTCGGCACGGACTGGACACCGTCATGGGTGCGTTGATCGGCAACGACCCCGGTGCCGAGGGCGCGCTGCGGGCCGGCGCCGTCGGCGCCCTCTTCGCCAACGTGGTCAACAACCTGCCCGCGTACGTGGCCGGGGAGGCGGTCATCGCCGTGAACCACCACACCCAACTGCTGGCCCTGCTGGTGGGCACCAACGTCGGCCCGCTCGCCACCCCGTGGGCGTCGCTGGCCACGCTGATCTGGTATGAGCGTTGCCGGGCCGCCGGGGTCGCGGTCCCGCTGGGGCGGTTCGTGGCCACCAGCGCCGTCCTCGCCGCGCTGGCCACCACCGCCAGCGTCGCCGCCCTGCTGGTCACCCCGTCGGGCTGACCAGCCTCACCAACCGACAGTGGTCAGGCCGATCGGGGTGAGATGGCGGACCTTCGGCTCGATCCACTGTGCCGCGGTCACCAGCTTGACCAGCCGGTCGATCGTCTCCGGCGGGCCGGCGACAAAGCTGCGCCGGTCGGCGGGGCACCCGTACCGGTCGTCGAAGCAGCCACCGTCGAGGGCCCGGACCACCATGCCGGCCTCGGCGGCCAGCAGCATCCCGGCCGGCAGGTCGACCGCCTCCGGACGGTAGCCCACGATGCCGTCGATGTCGCCCCGGGCCAGCATCACCCAGGACAGCAGCGGCGCCCACAGTTGCAGCACCCGCCGGGCGGTGGAGTCGAGCACCACCTTCAGGGCCCGGGCGGTGCTGTCGTCCCGGCGTACCTCGTATCCCTGGGTCCAGGCCAGCACCGGCGCCGGCGGCACCGGCCGGTGCCGCGTGCGCAGCGGCTGGCCGGCCGGGCCGTCGATGTGCACGAAGGCGCCCTGACCACGAACGGCCGACCAGGTGCGGCCGGCGACCGGGTCGTGCACCACCCCGAGCACCGGCGAGCCCCGGTCGCAGAGGGCGATCCCCACCACGTACGTGGGGAGCCCGATCGCCACGTTGTTGGTGCCGTCGAGCGGGTCCACCAGCCACGCCCAGGAGTCGTTGGCGGCGTACTCCCCGCCCTCCTCGGCGATCACGCCGTGCTCCGGCCAGCGGGCCCGGATCCGGCCGACGATCAGCCGTTCGGCGGCCAGGTCCAGGTCGGTGACCAGGTCACCGGAGGCGTTCTTGGCCCGAGCGTGCAACTCGCCCCGGGTGCCCCGGCGCACCAGCCGCCCGGCGGCCTGAGCGGCCTCCACCGCGAACCGATGCGCGGCACGCAGGTCCGGCCCGGGTCTGCCCGGCTCAGCGTCCATGGTTCCTCCAACCCTCAGCCCCGTGCCACCAGTCGAGCGATCTGCCGCGCCATCCGAGCGGTCTCCGCCACGTCGCAGCGGTCGCGGCGTATCCGGTGACGGTGTCCGCCCACGGCGCCAAGGCTCAGGTCGCAGAAGCCGGGCGCGGCCCGGCCGAGCACCACGGTCACCGCGGGCTGCCCCGGGTCCACCTCCGAGGTGTGGAAGCCGCCGGCGCGCAGCGCGTACGAGCTGCCCGCGCAGTACGTCTCCACGGTGACGGTCGTCGCCGTCACCAGCCGATCGGTGCCCGCCATCTCGTCGACGTCGCCCCGGCTGTGCACCTCGTACACCCGCCAGGCGGGTTCGGCGGACGCCTCGGTCACCTCGATGAGCTCGTTGCGGACCCGGCCGTGCAGCACGTGGCTGAGCAGGTCCCAGCTGTGCGAGTGCATGGTGGACGTGGTCGGCTGCACGGTCGGTGGCTCGGCCGGCCAGGCGTGCACGCAGATCCCGTCGGCGCCGGTGCGGCTCACCGGCAGGCAGATGAAGCCGAGTGGGTGCCGTACGGCCAGCAACGGCCGCTGCCCCTCGGCGACGTCGTCGAGGACGCCCAACATCCAGTCGCGGAGCAGCTCCGGCCGGGTGCCCCGGTCGATCTCACGTTCGAGGTCGGCGTAGCTCATCATGCGTACGGGTTCCTCGCCTGGATGGCCCGGCTCACGATGTCGGCGACCTCGCGGTCGCCGAAGGACCGGGGTAGTGGCAGCCCGAGTGCGGTGAACAGGCGGCGAACCTGCTCCACGGAGGGCTCGTCGTCGAGCCTGACCTGCCCGGCAGCCTCGATGGGCACCCGCCGGCTCTGTTCACGGCTGTACTGCAACTCGATGTTGTAGCGGTTGTAGTAGAGCTCCCTGCGGTCGATCCTCAGTGCCGGGGTCTGCGGATTCTCCTGGGTCACGATGACGCAGCTCGAGGAGAGGTCGTAGCGGAACGTGGTCATCTGTGCGGAGACCCGGACGTCGATGGTGAGCAGCCCGGAGCGCTGCCGGTGCCAGCAGGCGGCCAGCACGGTCGCGTAGGACTCCTTGCGCGTGCGGTCGACGGTCCACCGCTCGCCTGGCGCGTCGGGGGCGAGGCTGCGCCGGAACCGTGCGTACCGCTCGCAGACCTCCTCGTCGGTCGGGTCGATGATCTCGATGGCGAAGTGCAGGGTGGCGTTGCGCTGACGAGCGTGCTCCAGGCACTCGGGCAGGGTGACCGCCCGGGTGTAGGTGCCGGTACCGCCCTTGAAGTTCCACCGATCGGTGTGCCGACGGGCGTCCGCCAGGGCCTGCCCGACCTCGCTGCCGTGCAGGACGCGGACCATGGAGATGCTGTCGATCGCCTCCCGGGCCCGGTTCAGCGCCCCCTCCGGGCCGGTGATCTCGCGCATCTGCGGCACCAACTCGGCGAGCCGGTCCCGGGTGTCCCGGATGACCTGCCGCACCTCGCGCTCGGTGGTCTCCCGGCGCAGCCGCTCGCGCAGCAGCGCCTGGGCGAGCAGGCCGAGCACCAGCAGGATGGCGCTGTTCACCACCTCCTGGCTGACGCCGTTGTTGAGCCCGAGGAACGCGACGGTCAGTGCCAGGAGCAGCCCGATGAACGCGTCGAGATTCCTGACGACCCAGGTGAGGAGGCCGGCCATGACATCTCCCGGTCGATGACGGAGCCCTCATGATAGCCCTATGTCAATGCCCGATCACGTACTGCTTCCGAGCCCCGTGTCCTGCGGCGAAGGTGGATCGTCCACCCGCCGGGCGGCGCAGATCAGCGAGCCACCGAGCCCCGGCGCGATCCGGGCGAGCAGCCGGGAGGTGACCCAGCGTCCGCCGGGCAGCCGCCACCCGACGTGGTTGGACCGCAGCACCAGCGGTGCGAACCCGGCCCGCCGCAGCACCCGCCGCAGCAGCGACGCGGTGAACGGACGAATGTGCAACCAGAGATAGGGGTGCAGCGGATCCACCTGGCGGGGTGCGCGGCCGGCGAGGAACGCCAGCCGGTCCTGGACGGTCGCCAGGTTCGGCGTGGTGAGCACCAGCAGCCCACCCGGGGCGAGGACCCGGTGACACTCCCGCAGCAGCGCGACCGGGTCGTAGACGTGCTCGATCAACTCACCGGTCAGCAGCCCGGAGAAGCTGCCGGTGCGGAACGGCAGACCGCAGGTCGCGTCCAGACAGACCGGCAGCGCCCGACCGGCGGTGGCCCGGCGGGCCGCGCCCAGCGCGGCCTCGGCCAGGTCCGCCACCACGAGCGGCACGGGCAGCTCCGCCGGGTCGACCGTGCTGCACGGGCCACAGCCCAACTCGAGAACCGGCTCTCCCCCACGGATCTCGTCGACCATCAACCGGGCCGCGACCGCCCGGCGAACCCGGTGGTACGGGTCGTCGACGTACCCGTTGACCTGCACACCGTCGTGGTAGCTTCGCCGGTTGGCGCGCCGCCCGTGCGCCTGCGCGCTGCCCGACGGACCCCCGGTCGGTGGCTCGGCCATCGCACCCTCCGCTGCGGCGCCACCTTCGGCGACGGCGACCACCTCCAGCCTCGCACCACCCGGCGTCGCTTGGCGTGACCGCCGCGACGGCGTCCGCACCCCGCCGGCACGGCAGCAGGGAGCACAGGGCGGCCGAGGCACCGGCAGCGGCAGCGGCAGCGGCAGCGGCAGCGGCACGCCGCTCAGACGTCACCGCTACCGCAGCGTGGCGGCGAACTCCTCGAACCGGGTCGCAGTCGTGTTGCCCTCGTTGCGGCCTTCGATCGGGCGCAGTCGACCGGCGCTGAGCGCCTGGTTGAACTCGACGAGCAGGGCGGCGAAGTCGGGCGAGAACCCGGCGGTCCCGGTGAGGATCCCCGCCATCTCCTCGTCGGGCAGCTGGACGTACCGGAGGTCCGGGCGGCCGATCGCCGTACCGATGGCGGTCGCCACCTCTGCGTACGTCAGGTCGCGGGGGCCGACCATCTCGCGGACCACCACACCGCTCCAGTTCCGTTCGCGCAGCGCCCCGGCGGCGGCCACCGCGACGTCGGCCGTGGCGACCATCGGCACCTTCGCGTCGGGTGCGACGGAGTCGGCGACGACTCCCTGAAGGCGGATCGTCTCCAACGCCGAGTGGAAGCCCTCGAAGAAGGCACCGGGACGCAGGAGCAGGACGTGGACACCGTGGAGCGTCCGCAGTCGCTGCTCCTGCCGGTGCAGACTGGCGATGAATCCGTTACCGCCTGCCAGCTCCGCACCGATCGAGCTGAGCGCGACCACGTGGCGTACCCCGCTCCTCTGGATCGCCGAGACGATGGCCTCCCCGCGTCGGTCCTGGTCGGCGTGGTAGTCGGGCAGGGTCGGGTCGAACGCGGTGAGCGTGTAGACCGCGTCGGCGCCGGCGAAGGCGCTCGCCAGGTGGTCGGCATCGCGGGCGTCGCCGACGGCCGTCGCGGCCCCCAGCGCGGCCAACTCGGCGAGCTTCTCCGGCGAGCGGCCGAGCGCCCGGACCTCCTCGCCGGCTTCGAGCAGCAGTTCGGTGACCTTGCGACCGGTGTTCCCGGTCGCCCCCATCACGGCGATCATGTCAGTCCCTCGCAGTCGGTGTGTCTTGCTACACGTCCAGCATCCGCTGGGCTTCAGGGACTGGCTATGACTTTCTATCCGCGACACATGCTCGTTCGTCCAGCGGGCCCGGATCGTCAGTGCGTTGCTCCTGGCACACTTGCGGCATGCCTGACGAACGTGCCCCCTGGCCCTCGGCCGCCGATCCGCTCGGCGAGACGCTGCACTTCCTCGAGCTGCGGGGTGCGTTCTACTGCCGTTCGGAGTTCACCGCCCCGTTCGGGCTCGAGCTTCCGCCACTCAGGGACCACCTCTGGTTCCACGTCATCACGCGTGGGAGCTGCTGGCTCGACGCGCCAGGGGCGCAGCCGCGACGCCTCACCGGGAGCGAACTGGCCCTCGTCCCGCACGGCCAGGGCCACCGGCTGCGCAGCGAACCCGACACACCGACGCCGAGCATCTTCGAGCTGGAGCGCGAGCGGCTCGGCGAGCGCTACGAGATCCTCCGCCACGGCGGCGGCGGCGAGCGCATCGACATGGTCTGCGGAGCCGTACGCTCCGACCACCCGGCGGCAGGAAGACTGCTGGCCCTTCTGCCACAGATCCTCGTCATCGACCCGGCGACGGACCCTGCCCGACTCGACTGGCTCCGCTCCACCCTGCGACTGATGGCGGTCGAGGCCGACAGCCTGCGCCCCGGCGGCGAGACGGTGATCACCCGCCTCTCCGACGTGCTCGTCGTGCAGGCGCTACGCGCGTGGTTGGAGAACGACCCAGCCGCCCGTTCCGGCTGGCTGGGGGCCCTCCGAGACCCACTGATCGGCCGCGCGATCTCCCTCGTCCACCGCGAACCCGGCCGGCACTGGACCGTCGCCTCGCTCGCCGACCAGATCCCGATGTCGCGCTCAGCCTTCGCCGCACGCTTCACCGAACTGGTCGGCGAACCCGCGATGAGCTACGTGACCCGCTGGCGGATGCACCTGGCCGCGACGGCGCTACGCGACGAGGGCGCCACCGTGGCGGAACTCGCCAACCGCTTCGGCTACCGCTCCGAGGCCGCGTTCGCCCGAGCGTTCAAGCGCGTGGTGGGCTCTCCACCCGGAGCCGCCCGCCGGACACTTCCCGCCCCCAGCCAGCAGACGGGAAGTATCTCCACCGCCTACTCGCCGACGAGCGCGGCGACTGGTTGACCCAGCGGTTTCGACTTCTGCCCAGTCCCCCGAGGAATTTCCGCCGTCCCGGGACCGACGCCGCCGAGCAGGGAAACGAGACCTGAATGAACCGGGGCGTACCGCCCAGCACCCGGAACGCCTCGACCTGGCCCGCCATGAACGCCTCCTGGCTCCGCGAAGCGAACACCCGGTGCACCGCTTGCCGGGAAACTCCCCGCCAGGCCACAGGTGTCCGGCCGGAGGACGACGGTCAGGGACTCTTGGGGAGTTCGTCGGGCCACCGTTGGCGGTCGACGCTGTCCTGCCAGTCGGCCACCGGGTCCGATCGCCCGGCACGGGCCGCTGTCCGGTCGACGACCGGGAAGTCCGCCCCGCCCACCAGTTGGTGCGTCCCACGCCCCTGCTCCGTCTTAACCGCAAGCACGTAGGTCGTGCCGGGCCGCAGCAGGGGCTCGCCCTCCACCCGCCAGGTGTCCCTGCCGAGGGTGCCACCCAACTGGACCACCCGCAGCGCCTTGACCGGCTCGCCCTTGAGGGTCTTGTCCACAGTCACGTCGAAGACGGTGTAGGGCGTGCCGTCGCGCTCCTGCACCTCGGCGACACGGTCCACCGTCGCCACGACGACGTAGTCGGCGAACCCGGCCACCTTCGTCTCATCCTTCACATCGAACGCATAGGACGAGTGCACCGAGTGCGTGTCACCCGCGCGCAGCGAGTCGTAGGCCAACCACCCGCCAGCGGCCACCGCGACGGCGACGGCACCTGCGACCAGCGGTCGGACAAGGCCGCGGTTCATGCTCAGCACCCCCCTTACGCTGTGATACGAGCTGATGCATCACGACTGCAGGTTGTTGCTCATGTTCCGGTTGCAACAGGCCGGGCACGAGTTCATCCGACTGTCGCTCGAACGGGTGCAGTCGGACACGTCGACGTCCGCGTAGGTCGAAGCCGTGTCAGTGGCGCCCGTGGGGGCGTGACGGCGGACGGCAACGCCGCTAGCCTCGGCCTGTGGACCGGTGCGACGAGTGCGGCTTCGACTATGCCGGCGTCTCCGCCGACGAACTGCCGCCGTTCCTGCGCACGCTCGGCGGGCGGTACGCAGCCGCCCTCGCCGAGGTGCGGCAGGTGCGCCGGCGACCGTCCGAGGGGGTGTGGTCGCCGCTGGAGTACGCCTGCCACGTCCGCGACGTGCTCGGCGTGCAGGCCGAACGCCTCGCGCTGGCGCTGCGCGTCGAGGAGCCGGAGTTCGCCCCGATGGGACGCGACGAGCGCGCCGTGGCGGCGGCGTACAACGAGCAGGATCCCGCGACCGTGCTGACGGCGCTGGGCGCGGCCGCCGACGACCTGGCCGCCCGGTTCGGCGTGCTCGGCCCCGCGGAACTCGCCCGCACCGGGGTCTACCCGTGGCCGCGACCGCAGGCCCGCACGCTGCTGTGGCTCGGCCGACACACCATCCACGAGGGCGAACACCACCTGCTCGACATCCGCCGCGCCGCGCGATCGGAGGCACCCCGCTAGGTCGTCGGGACTGCGTCGTCGACGCAGCAAGTTCAGCACAGCCCTGTCCTCGGCCGCCACCCCACCAGGGCGCCGGGCCTCCCGGAAGCGGCCGGTCGACAGAGGCCCGAGCAGGCAAAACTGACGTATGTCAATGTATGATCTCATCGATGTGAAGTGATGGGTCGCTGGCGACCTGTCGGGGCAACGCCGCCTCCACCGTACGGAACCGACGACGTCCAGGGAGAACAGCTCATGAACGAGAATCGGGTGGGGCGGCTACGGACGCGATGGCATCGGGCAGCCCGAGCCGCCGTCACGGCAGCGGCCTCTGTCGGGATCACCGTGCTGGCCATAGGAATCACGGCGGGTACGGCCACGGCGGGCGTCAGTTCTGCCGACCGGGGCACGCCGGACACCTCGGTCGCCGCCGGGCCGGTGTCCCGGGTCGCCGCGGGCAATCTGCACACCTGCGTGATCCGCACCGACGGCGCACTCTGGTGCTGGGGCAACAACTTCTACGGCCAACTCGGCGACGGGAGCACCACGGACCGGACCACTCCGGTCCGGATCGGCGACGCCACCACCTGGGCGCGTATCGACGCCAGCATCAGCACCACCTGTGCGGTACGCACGGAGGGAACGCTGTGGTGCTGGGGCAGCAACAACAACGGGCAGCTCGGCGACGGGACGACCACGAGGCGGAGCAGCCCCGTACGGATCGGCGACGGCACCACCTGGGCCAGCGTCAGCACCGCCACCAATCACACCTGCGCCGTCCAGACCACCGGCACCCTGTGGTGCTGGGGCCAGAACCGCCACGGACAGCTCGGCACCGGCGCGACCCCCTATCAGGCGACCGCCCCGGTGCAGGTCGGAACGGCGACCACCTGGGCGAGCGTCACGACCGGGTACGCGCACACCTGCGCCACCCGCACCGACGGGACCCTGTGGTGCTGGGGCAGCAGTTCGGACGGGCAGCTCGGTCTCGGCATCCGGGACTACCGGGCGACGCCGACGCAGGTGGGCACCGCCACCACGTGGACCGGCGTGACGGCCGGGTACGTGCACACCTGCGCGGTCCGCGCCGACGGGACGCTGTGGTGCTGGGGCGAGAACGGGTACGGCCAGGTGGGCGGGGGCGTCGGCTTCCAGACCACCCCACTCCAGGTCGGCACCGGCACCACCTGGGCGAGGGTCGAGACGAGCATCGACTCGTCGTGCGCGACGCGCACCGACGGCAGCCTCTGGTGCTGGGGCAACAACGCGTCCGGGCAGCTCGGCGACGGCACCACCACCCACCGGTCGGCCCCGACCCGGGTCGGGAGCGCCACCACCTGGACGGACAGCCTCGCCGCGTCCTACCACGCCTGCACGATGCGCGCCGACGGCAGCCTGTGGTGCTGGGGCGACAACTCGTTCGGGCAGCTCGGCGACGGCACCACCACCCACCGGTCGACCCCGGCACAGGTGGCCCTGCCTGGCTGACCGCCACTGGCGGACGAGCGGTGCCGTCGGTCCGCGCCGCCGCGGACCGACGGCACCGCACCATCGGCCGGTCCCGAAGTCGGTCGCGGCGACCTCGTTCCCGTGCTTCAGACCCTCGATCGGCCTGCTATTGAGCCCCGTGGCCGGGACCGCCGCCCCAACCGAGGTTGGATCTCGTTGCACTAATACTTAAGTATCTTTATAGTTCGATGGCACCAGATTCCCTCCCCGATCACCGGAGGTGTCCCGTGCGACTTCGCGGCAGAACGATCCTGGCCGCCGGCCTGCTGGCGGCGGTGGCGCTGGCACCACTGACCCTCACCGGCACCGCCGGCGCGGCAGCGGCACCGACCGCGAGCTTCACCAAGGTGAACGACTGGGGCTCCGGCTGGGAGGGCAGCTACCGGATCACGAACTCCGGAAGCAGCACGATCACCTCGTGGCGGCTGGAGTTCGACCTGCCCGCCGGCACCACCGTCGGAACATACTGGGACGCGCTGCTGACCAGCAGCGGCCAGCGCCACACCTTCACCAACCGGTCCTGGAACGGCACGGTCGCCCCGGGCGCCTCCGTGACCTTCGGCTTCGTCGCCACCGGCACCGGCACCCCTACCGGGTGCACGCTCAACGGCCAGCCCTGCACCGGCGGCACGACGCCGCCCACCACCCCGCCGCCGACCAGCGCGCCGCCGACCACTCCCCCGCCGACGACCGCGCCGCCCACGACCCCGCCGCCGACCGGCGTCTCGCCGGTCGCGGCCAACGGCCAGCTCCGGGTCTGCGGTCGCCAGCTCTGCAACCGCGACGGCCGGGCGATCCAGTTGCGCGGCATGAGCACGCACGGCATCCAGTGGTACGCGAACTGCGCCACCCCGGCCTCCCTGGACGTGCTCGCCAGGGAGTGGAACGCCGACGTGCTGCGCATCTCGATGTACATCCAGGAGGGCGGGTACGAGACCGACCCGCGCCGCTTCACCGACATGGTGCACCACTACATCGAGCTGGCCACCGCCCGGGGCATGTACGCCATCGTCGACTGGCACATGCTCAGCCCCGGCGACCCGAACCACAACCTGACCCGGGCGCGCACCTTCTTCGCCGAGATCGCAGAGCGGCACAAGGACAAGGTCAACGTGCTCTACGAGATCGCCAACGAGCCCAACGGCGTGCCATGGAGCGCCATCAAGAGCTACGCCGACCAGGTCATCCCGGTCATCCGCAGCCGTGACCCGGAGGCCGTGGTACTGGTCGGCACCCCCGACTGGTCCTCCCTCGGCGTCTCCGGCAGCGGCGGCGGGGTGGACACGATCGCGGCGAACCCGGTCGCCGGCGGCAACCTGATGTACGTCTTCCACTTCTACGCCGCCTCGCACGGCAACGCGTACTACGACACCTTCGCCCGGGCCGCCGACCGGCTGCCGCTGTTCGTCACCGAGTTCGGCACCCAGGACTACTCCGGTGACGGCCCGAACGACTTCGCCATGGCCCAGCGCTACCTCGACCTGATGGCCAGCAAGAAGATCAGCTGGACCAACTGGAACTTCTCCGACGACTTCCGTTCCGGCGCGGTCTTCACCACCGGCACCTGCGGCAGCGGCCAGTTCGGCGGCACCAGCCGCCTCAAGCCGGCCGGTGCCTGGATCCGCGACCGTGTCCGCACCCCCGACAGCTTCTAGTGCGCCGTTCGGGAGGTTGGTCGAGATCGTCTGACGACGATGTCTGATGTCGTCGGTAGGTGAGGGCCTCCGGTTGTGGAGTGGAGCCGTCCAGAAACCGCTCCGGCAACAGGAGGCCCTCGTACCCACCAGCTGGACCTGCCTGGTTGTCCGACCCGCCGCCTACGATCGGGCGATGATCGACGCTGCGTCGTTTCAGGCCGATGTGTGGCGTCCGTTCGTGACCGCGCTGCGCAACAGCATGCCCCCCGGGGCAGGGGAGGCCGAGTTCCGCGGCACGATGGCGCCGGGCGCGTTCGGCGGCTCGATCACCTACGACGGCGACCACCACGTCGGGCTGGGCCTGGAGCGGGGTGAGCGGCCGACGGACATGCTCAGGTCGCTGGCCGAGCTGACCGGCGGGCAGGCCGTCGCGGTGCGCGGCGTCACGACGCGCTCCGGAGCGGCGGCGGTGAGCATCGTCCCCAGCGCGCCACGGGTTTCGTTCGGGATGGGCAGCGACCTTCTGGAGGACGTGCACCTGGTCGCCGGAGCGCATCCGGAGCCCTACCGTCGCGAGCCGGTCCGCTACGGCGTGGCCTCCTCCGCCGGCGCCGACGCGGCCACGGTCACCGCGCTGGTCCGGCAGCTGCTGCCGGACGCACGGCCGGCCGACCCGTCGGAGCTGGCCCCAGCGGAGGCGGACCTCGGCGTCGCGCTGCCCGACGACGTCCGGGCGCTGTTCCTCGCCGCGGCCGAGGGCACCCTGCTCCTGCAGCCCGCCGACCGGGAGCGTCTCTACGGCTTGCGCATCGTGCCGTTGGCCGACGCCGCCACCCGCGCCTGTCTGGAACCGCAGGCCCGGTACCTGTCCTGGAAGTACGGCGCGACCGAGGTCGTCGCGCCCGATCCGTACGGCCGGATGCAGCGGCTGGCGGCCTCGCCGGCGTGGTTCGTGGTCGGAGAGGACGGTGGCGGCAACCTGTACGTCGTCGACCTCGCCCCCGGGCCGCAGGGGACGTTCGGCCAGGTGCTGTTCGTGGACCACGAGATGTCGGCTGGCGCCCGTTGGCTGGCGCCCTCGCTGACCGAGCTGCTCACCGAGCGGCCCACCACCCTGGCCAAGCTGGGTCCGGAAGGCGGGCTGCTGGTGCGGGTCGGATCGCACAGCGGCAAGACGCTCGCCGATGTCCAGCCGACGACCGAGGTGCTGTACATCAGAGCCGCAGCCGTGCCCTCCGACCTGTCCGCGCTGGCCGGCCACCGGCTGCGCACCCTGGTCACGGAATCCGCCGTCGTCGCCAATCTCTCCGCCCTCACCGAACTGCCCGCGCTGGAATACCTGCGGCTCGACGTCGCGGGCTGGCAGCAGCTGCTGCGCGCCGGGCAGGTCCCGTCGACCCTGCTGGCCGCCGGCCTGAGTGGCCATGCCGGCTGGACGGACACGGTCGAAGTGGTCAACGGTCTGCTGACGGCCTGGAAACAGGAGCCGCTCCAGGTGATCGACGTTCCGGTGCGGCTCTGATCGCCGGTGCGGGTCGGGCGAGGGTGACGACGAGTGGCTGTTGACCTGCCCTGACGTGGCCGGCCGGCGGGGCTCCCCGCCGGCCGGCCGTCGGCGTCACCGACCGTAGACCTCGATTTCGTGGAGCGAGAACCCGTACGAGGTGGCCCGCTTGACCCCGTACACCCGCACGTAGCGGGCGGTGACCGGGGCGAAGGTGGCGTTGTCGACGCCGCCGTTGCCGGTGGTGGTGGCGAACACCGGCGTCCAGGAGCTGCCGTCGCCCGAGACCTCGATCCGGTACGACGTGCCGTACGCGGACTCCCAGCGCAGCACCGCCCGGCTGACGGTGCGGGCCGCCCCGAGGTCGACCCGGAGCCACTGGTTGTCGTTGTAGCTGCTGGCCCAGCGGCTGCCCAGGCTGCCGTCGACCGCCTTGTCCGGGGTGTGGCTGGTGAGGAACTGGGTGCTCGACGCGGTGGCCGGGCGGCCCTGGGCCAGGTTGGTGACGTCGTCGCCCCGGCGGGCCGGGAACGAGACGACCTGCTGGTAGGTGGGACGGTTCTGCCAGGCGATCAGCGGGTGGGTGATGCCGCCGAGCCCGGAGTGGGCAATCGAGTCGGCGCACCACTGGTCGCCGGCGGAGCAGGACTTGTCGCCCGGGTAGACGGTGGTGGCCGGCACGGCCGCCGCCTGCCCGAGCGCGCCGAGCAGCGCCGTCCGGCACGCGGCCAGGTCGCCGCCGCCGCAGTACGCGCGCCCGGGGCCGCCGGCCACCGGGTCGCCGAGCACGGTCCGCACGTCCTTGTCGACATAGCCCCACCAGCCGTACTGGAACGACGAGCCCTTGTGCGCCTGGCCCTGCAACGCCCAGCTCGCGGCGCCGTCGCGCCCGCCGTTCTGGCCGCCCGAGGGCGCCTCGTTGACCTCGATGGCGTCGACCAGCGCGGCGTAGAGGTCCGGCCCGAGGCCGGGGCGGAACTGCGCCGAGGCGAGCAGTGGCCACCAGGCGTCGAAGATCCGGATGGCGTCGGCGTGCTGGTAGACCTTGGCGCCGGGCGTGGTCTCCACCCGCCGTGCGCCGGCCTGCTGCCAGGCCCGCAGCTTGCCGATCGCGTCGGCCAGCGCCGGGTCGGTGACCGGCGCGCTGTCGAGCACCCGTAGCAGGTCGCCGAGGACCTGCTGGCCGCGCAGGTCGGTCACCGCGGCGTCCGCCATGATCTTGACGACGTCGGCGCGGCCGAGCTTGCGCTGGGCGATCGCGGCGCGCACCGGGCCGTCGAGCAGCTGAGCCCGGTGTACGGAGCCGAAGCTGAAGTTGCCGTCCGCCGCCCCGAAGTCCCGCGCCTGCTTGTTGTTCCAGCTCACGTAGTAGTCCTGGTTGACCGACTTCGGGTGGGCCGAGAGCGGGGCGTAGGTGGCGTCGTTGGTGTCCGGGTTCCAGCCGACCCACTCGTACGCCGGTTCGGCCTTCGTCGGCAGGTTCGGGTCGGCGGTGGCCGGGCGGACGGGGTTCGAGCCGGAGTTGAAGTACGCCGCCTCGGTGGAGTTGACGTAGAACCAGTTGAACGCGTACCCGACGCTCGCGGCGGACGCCTGGAACGCCGCCGCGCCGCCCATCGCCGACGGGTCGTTGAAGGCCTGGAAGCCGATCGCCGAGTCGGCCTCGTGCCGGTAGGTGGAGCGCAGCTTGGTGAACGCGGTCGGCTGCCCGTTCACCAGCCCCCGGTAGGCGACCAGCCCGTACCTGGTGCGCAGCGCGCGCAGCGTGTAGGACCCGGCCGGGGTGGAGTCGGCCAGCGTCGGCGACCAGGAGTTGCGCTGCTCCAGCGTCTCCATGGCGAGGCACTGCCCGTGGTAGAGGTAGCGGTTGGTGCGCAGCGTCGGCGCGCTGCCGTCGGTGGTGCACAGCGGCACCGCGTAGGTGTCGGTGAGGTCCTGCGAGGCGGAGGTGGCGCTCCACGCGTAGTCCTGGCCGCGGCCGAGCAGCACGTAGAGGTTCAGCCCGGCGAACGCGGCGCCGCGCGCGCTGATGCCCGGCCCCTGCAACTCCTGGAGCATCAGCAGTTGCGGGGCGAAGTAGCCGGTCTGCGGACCGAACACGGCGACCGGGTTGCCGGTGGTGGTGTGCCGTCCGGAGACCACGACCGCGTTGGACATGCCGTGTGCGCGCAGGTTGGCCAGGCCGCCGATCAGCCCCTGGGTGGCGGTGCTGGCGCCGGTGCGCGCGGCGGCCCCGCCGGTCTGGTCGTAGGCGAGCGGCTCGGCGACCACCGTGCCGGCGTCGGGGAGCACCGCGCTGGTCGCGCCGGGCGGCGTCGCGCCGTACGGGAAGCTCTGCCCGTCGTGCAGGGTGAGCACGGTCTCGGGGTCGTTCTGCGACCGGAACGCCGCCCACACCCGGTCGCCCTCGGTGGCGCCGTACTTGGCCCGGGCGGCCACCCGGACCAGCGCGGACTGGATCTCGCTGCCGCCGCCCCCGCCGAAGAGGCCGCCGATCACGCCGGCGGTGGCGATCAGGTCGGTCATGGTGAAGTGCTTCGGTTTGCCGGCGCCGGCGAGCACGTACTCGCCGGGGTAGTTGTCGTCGGCGATCGACTTGTCGATGTAGGCGTTGATGCCGGCGATGTAGTCGACCACGTCGGTGTAGAGCTGCTGGCCCCGGGCGCCCTTCGTGCGCAGCGCGTCCACCTGGGCCTGGAGGTCCGCCTCGGTGTACGGCGAGTTGGCCCAGACGCTCTGTTCCAGCTCCCGGTTGCCGGGGGCGCCGCCGGCGAACGAGGTGACCTTGCCACGGCCGACGTGCCGCAGCAGGTCCATCACCCAGAGCCGGTCCTGGGCCCCGGCGTAGCCGGCGCCGAACATGGTGCCGGCGCGGGTCGTGCCGGTGACGTGCGGGACGCCGGTGGCCTTGTCCCGCACGATGGTGACGTCGGCACGCGGCGAGATGCTGCTCTCGACCTGGGCGGCGGGGACGCCGAAGGAGGCGTCGTTGTAGAAGTGGGCGATCTGCTCGTCGGTCAGCCCGGCGTAGTTGTAGACCAGGTTCGCGTACTCGTCGAGCTGGTCGCTGGAGTGCGCGGGGCGGGTGCCGAGCGCCTGGTGGGCCAGGATGGCGGCCAGCGTCGCGTTGCCGTTCTGCCCGGGCGGCAGGATGTCGGCGCACTGGCCGAGGCAGTAGTCGTTGGCGGCGAACGTGCTGGCAGCGGACGTGCTGGCGGCCAGTGCCGGTGACGGCGGGGTGACGGTCAAAACGCTCGCGGTCAGGGCGGCGGCGGTGAGCGCCGCGAGCCGGGCGCGGAGCGGGGGACGGGGCATGGGAATTCCTCCGGGGACGCGGAGTCGGGCCTTCGGTACGCCCGGCTACCGTGCCGACGTCTCGCCCTCCGCGCCCGGGCGCTCCACCCGGAGGTGAGAATGACTCATATCAATCTCCGGGCAATGATCGGCGGTCGACCGCCGCTCGGGATAGCAGTCGTTCACCCACCGCCAATGCCGACCTTTCGCCCCGCCGGCGTCGCTGCCCGGACGTGACAGCGGGGGCGGCGCCGTCGCCACCCCCGCCGCGCCTCCTCGCCGCCGCGCCGTCAGCGCCTATGGAACGACTGGCCCCCAGGTCGCACCGGGTGGTGGCGCCGACCTTGCCGGTGGGCGGCCGGTCGCTCGCGCAGGGCCAGCGCGCACCGCACGCCTGTGACCTGGACCGCGGGCAGGTCCGCCCTGATCCACTACGGTGATGGAGCTGCCGCACGTGACCCGGAGGACGCACATGGCCCGCCCCTACCGACCCGGACCGAAGCAGTTCGTCTTCGCTGTCGGTGATGGCAACGACCAACAAGTCTCGGTGGGCGACCCGCAGGAGGCCTACGTCGCGTTCTCTGCGTTCTTCCGGGGTCGAGAGGCTGACACCTACACCATCAAGGATGAACCGGCGGGGCAGAGTCTGGCACTCATGCCCCGGCTGGGGGTGATCTCCCGGACCCGGGACGCGGACCACCCTCGGTCCGAACACCTCCAGGTCGACAGGGCCAACCGCTACCTTCCGGGCGCGATGCTGTTCTTCGAGAACGGATATGCCGGCCTCGACCGCTTCGGTCAGTGGTTCTCCGACCTCTCCGACCTCGACGCGTCACCGGAGGCCCGGGGTGCCGCCCGCGCCGCCACGATCACGACGGAAGCAGCGGCGATCGAAGAAGTCGCCCGGATCTGGGCAGATTCGGGCATCGTCGACCCGAGCGACCAGTACTACGTCTTCTTCGACTCGCATGGTGTCGACGATGACCGAGCCGAACGAGCCGAACTGCTCCAGTTGATCGATTTCCTCGGTCTCGAACGAGTCGACGCCCCGGCCGAGGCCTCCGGGGGCGAGGTCTGGGTACGCACCGACCCACGCCTCGAGGTCGAAGCTGCACGGTGGTCGTGAACAGGCGGTGCGGGGTTGGCCGCGACGTCGCCGTGACACTCGCCGCGGGCCCGAAGCGACCATGTCCGGCCGGTGCCGTTGCGGGAAGGCCTGAGCTGTGAGAGACGTCGTCTTCACGCGTAGCAGCGGCTGGATCCCGAACGTGATCCGCGAGGATGGCGAGCTGATGCTGATGCTCGCCGCCGGGGCCGACGCCAACCATGAGCCTCGCACGTTCACGTTCCCGATCGGGGAGGCCCATCTTGCGGTGATCCGGGAGGACCTGGCCAGACACCTGCTGCTGTGGAGTGCGGTCCTTCCGCTGTGCGACGCCGCCGGAACCCGGGGCCGGCTCGACGAGGACGCCGCCATCGCGCTCCTGGACCCGGTCCTGCTCTCCTCGCCCGCGGACGTCGACGCGCTCTTCCGGCGCATCCGGTGGGACAGGAGCCGGCTCGTCGCCCATGATGCCGACATCGCTCTACTTGAGCGCGGTCAGGTCTACGGGGCGATGCGCGCGGCGACGGAGGGGTCGAACGAGAAACGTGCCCAGGAGTACCACGCCGACCGCCGTCGCGCCGAGCGCGGAGCAGTCCTCGGGCCACTCGACGCCGCGATCCTGCGGTACACGGGCCAGTATCTGCATGGCGCGACGATTCCAAGGCGGATACCCGATGCCGTCGACCCCGCACGGCTCCCCCAGGTCATGCGTGTGATCGCCACCGCGGAGCAGGCATGCGCCGGGATGCGGATCGGCCTCGATCCGCGGCGGGGAAACCGGACCACGGACAAGCGCGACTGGAACCGGATGGCGGCGACGGTCGACGCGGCCGTGCGCCGCGCGTACCCCGGGCTCGTCGACGACGCGGTGCGTACGGTGAGCTTTCTGATGTGCTCGGAGGCTGCGGACCGCGCCAGGAGCACCCCGGTGGACGACGGCGAGGAGGCTGCCGACGACCACGCCGGCCTCGGTGAGAGTACGAGAAAGACGGCCCTGTCGTTCACCGATGACAAGGGCGGCGAGAAGAAGTGGCTACGGGACGGTCCTCGCACTGCCTCCGCCGAGTTCTGGGAGTTCGTCGCCGATCGCTCTGCTGCGGACAACGAAGTGTTCACCATCGAGGACGAGGAGATGGGCGAGGGGATCCAGCTGCACTTCTACGCGGACTCGATCGCCCGGATCACGACGGTGCGACACGGGGAACCCGGGTCGGATCCGCAGTACCAGGTCGAGTACAGCCTGGTCGACGGGGTCGGCGGGTACCGGAACCTGGTGAGCGCCTTCGTCCGCGGCGGCTGCGCCGCGCTCGAACGGCACGGTCCCTGGATGTCGGATGTCGCCGAGTTCGAGCGCGCGCGTCGTCGGCGCGACGCCCGGTAGTCCCGGAGGGAACCAAGACCGCGCCGAACTGCCGGAAATCCGGAGATCCTCGGGACAGGACCCCGGCGTGACAGGTGCATGTTCCTCCCCTGTGACGTAACTGCTGCCCACCGTGTCCCGGGCCGACAACCGGAAACGTCAGTCTGCGGACCCGTATCGGCCTCCCCACCGGGAACGACCCCGGGCTCCGACCCACGCGGGAGATTCCGTCCGACCAGCGACGAAATACACCGATGCCGATGCCCGTGACGGTGCCGGTTCATACGACCGCCGGAGCTGTCCGTCGGAAGAGCGTTCCGCTGAAGGCACAGCCGACGTACATTCGTTCACAATCATCGATAGGATGGCGCAATGATCGTTCGACGACTGCTACTACACACGACGGCAGCCTGCCTCGCGGCGACCGCACTGACGGCCCTCGTGCCGGCCGGGACAGCGCAGGCGGCCTGCACGACGAGCAGCTTCACCGTCGTCTGGGACTACGCGGGTATGTACACCGCCCCCAACGAGTCGACCCTGTACGGCACCCGTCGCTACGGACAGGTCGTCACCGGCCCCACCGGCAACACCGCCAACGGCTGGACACTCACCTACGACTACTGGAACGGCCTGGCACTCTGGGCCTACATGAAGGACAACGCGTTGCAGTACCGCGGCTGCGCCTGAAGCGGAACCGGCGGGCCGGTCAGCACAGGCACGCAGATGCCTCGATGTCTGCCAGGGGTGGATCCTCTCGCAGGCGTCGGGGCGGACGTTACCCAGACGGCTGTGCCGGCGGCGTGAGTTGTAGAGGCCTTCGACGTCAGAAGACCGCCATCTCCGGCATGCCGCCGGCCCTGTCGTAACCACTGGTAGAAGGCGCTACGGCCAACGCCGAGGAGTCGGCAGAGCAGACCGACGCCTCTGTCGAGCAGGTCGTGGACCTGCCGCCACCGCTGCCCCGGTGGTCACCGCTCGCCTGCTGTCCTACGGCGGTGGGCCTGCTTCGGCCCAGCATGACTGGCGGGACAGGCCCCACGATGGAGGTCCGGGGCGTCGTGCGCCGGATGACACGTCACCCACCGAGGGGCCGCCCAGGGGCGGGACCCCGGCCGGGCAGGCAGCGGTGGCCCCCGAGCGTGGGTAAGTAGTGATGTCGGCAAAACTACTGACGACGCCCCGCACCGGCCGCCGGAAGAATCTCTGCCATCCCGGCGTGGCCCGGGCCTCATCCCACCTCGAAGGGAGGTGACCACATGCCGATCGAACGAGAAGACGACGAGTTCGAGCTCGACGATCTCGACCTCAGCGGCCTGACCGTGACGGTCATGCGCGACACCGTCGCGATCCCCGAGACCGGGGCGTCCCGGATCAGCGCGTGCCTGGCGTCCTGCTCCTGCTCCATCGTTCCAGAAGAGCCGATGCTGTAGCCGCCGCGGAGCGCGAACCGCGCTGCCTGAGTGACGAGGCGACTGTCGCCGGGGCCCGGCGGCAGTCGCCCTCCAACCCCCGACTCCTTCCGACGGCCCCAGCCGTTCCCCGACCGGTGAGGCGAGCAGATGTCGACCCGTTCCTGGCAACTCCGCCCCACCGTGCAGGCGACCCGGATCGACGGCGGGCTGCACCTACGGTCCTGGGACACCAGCCTCACCCTGGACGACGCGCCACAGCTGTGGCGGCTCTGGCAACTGCTCACCCGCCGCCTCGCGTCCGGCCGGACCACAGACGACCTGCGCGACCTGTCGCCACGCCCGCCCGTCGCCCTCGCCCTGTACCGGCTGGCCGACCTGCTCCGGGAACACGACCTGCTGGTCCGGGTGCCGAAGCACTGGGCCGGCACCGGCCATGCCCCCGCCGACGCCTGCGGGCCGGCCCCGGTGCCTCCACCCGCCGTCGCCACCTGGCTGGCCTCGGTCGCCACCGACCCCGCCGTGTCCTGGACCGGCATCGGCCGGGAATCGGTGACCGTCACCGGAGCGGGCCCCGCTGCCACCGCCGCGATCGAGGCGTTGACCGCCGCCGGAGCCCGGGTCCGGCGGGCCGCGACCCGCGCCGACCCACCGCGCGACCCCGCACGCGTCACCCTCGCCGTCGGCGACGGGCGTGCCGTGGTGACCGGGGCCAGCGCCACGGTCGGCTACGTCACCCCCGTCGGCCCGGGCACGAATCTGCGGGCCCAGTCCGGCCTGATCGCCGAGCGGCTCGGACTCGGCAGCGCGGCGACGGCCCCTGGCGACCCGGTTGCCGTGGTGGCCGGCGCCTGCGCCGCACACCGGCTCCTCGGCGCGCTCGCCGAACTGACCGACCCGGCCGCGCCGACGGCGCTCGTCGTGCGGAGCGATCCGCTGCGCGCCACCGCCCACCCGTGGCCACCCGGCGTACGGTCACCGGCGGTCGACGCGTCCGACCGGCGGGACGACGCCGTCCACGCGGGCCTGCCCACCTCCCTCACGGACCCGGAACTCGGTGTGTTGCCGCCGGTGGAGCTCGACGACCTGCCACAACTGCCGGTGGGGCTGGCCCGGTGCCGGGTCGGCGGTGTTCCCGGCCCGGCCGGTGGGACGCTCGTCACCGGGCACGGTCCGGACACCTCCACGGCGAGGTTGCACGCCACGCTGGCGGCGGTGGAGCTGCTCAGCGTCTCCACCGCAGGGGCCGCCGTGCTGGCCTGCGGGGTGGACCGCAGCCATGCCGAGGGAGTGCTGCTGCGCCGCCTCGCCCGCCGGTCGGTGGCCTCGGCCGGCGGCACGTCAGGCGGGGCTGTCCCCCCGTCGGCGTTCGACGCGCCGGCGGCCCGCCGCTGGTGGCGTACGCTGACCCGCCGCCTCGGCGTCCCGGCGACCGTTCACGTCCGCCGGCTCGCCCCCGGGGCGCAGCTGGCCGTCGTGCACGGCCCGGGCACGACGGACCACGATGGGTGGAGGGAACTCGGCTGGGCGATCGAGGCCACGGCCCACGACGCGGTCGCCTTCGCCGCCCTCGCCGCCGTCGCCACGGTCCGCTGGCGTGCCCACCGGCCCGGTCCGCCGTACTCGCACGGCCCCTGCGGAGCGTCGCCACGGGTGAGCCGCTCGGCCGCGCCCATGCCCGACGGGTCCGAACGGGAGGCCGCCCTCCGGCGGTCACTGCGGTCCCTCGTCGGCGCCCCCGCGGAGCCGATCGTGGTGACGCCGCCGGCTCCGCTGGCCGCCGCCCTGCGTACGGTCGGGCTCGTCGTCCTGCGGGCCGGCGATGACCGGTGACCCTCGGTCGCCCGGGGACGATCGGAACGGCGCCCGGCAGCCGGACCCCGACCTGGCCGGCCAGCTCGCCGAGGCGCTGAGGGCAGCGGGGTCGCCGTACCCGGTGCTGGCCGAGGACGACGGGTGGGTCGGCTCCGGCCCGGCGGTGGTGGTGTCGACCCGGTGGAGTCCGGCGCTGCTGAGCCGGGTGGTCGACCGGGGCACCGGGGCCGGCGGCACCGTCCTGCCCGTCCGGTTCGACGGCGGTACGGCGCTGGTGGGTCCGCTGGTCGGCCCCGACAGTGCCACCTGCCTGCGCTGCCTGGAGGCCGCCAGGCTGGCGGCACTGGGCGGCCGGACACCGCACGGTGATTCCGAGCTGCGGCTCGGCGGTCTGCCGGCGCCGGCCCTGCTGCCCGTGCTCGCCGCGGTGGTCCGGTCGGCGTTGGCCGGGCCGCAGTCCGCCGTCGCGCGGCTCTGGGTCGTCCGGCACGACGGGAGCGTGTCCGCCCATCCGGTGGCGCCGGTGGGGGTTCGCTGCGAAGGATGCCTCAGCCGGCAGCCCCCGGCTCCACCTGGGACGCCACTTGCCGGCAGCGGTCAGCCGCCGGCCGACCCGGTGCGGCTGCGCCGGCCCAACCCGGCGACCGACCTGGCGGGACTTCGCCGGGCGCTGCTGGAGCCACGCCTGGGCCACGTCGTTGAGCTGCACCGGCACGAGGGGTACGGGCTGCCGGTCACCACGGCGGTGGTCGCCGGTCCGGCGGTCAGCGTGGCGGGCTTCGGCCGGGCGGCGACCGCCGCGGAGGCTGACCGGTTGGCGCTCTTCGAAGCGGTGGAACGGCTGGCCGGGTACGCCCCCCACGGGCCCGCCGCCCGGCACCGGGCGTCCTTCGCGGAGCTGGGGCCGGAGCGCGCCGTCGATCCCGCGGCCCTCGGTCTGCCCGACCTGCCCAGCGCCCACCACATCCCGTACGCCCCCGACGTGCCGACGTGGTGGGTGCCGGGATGGTCGCCCAGTCGGGCGACGTCCGTGGCGGTGCCGGAGCACGTGGCGTACTGGGGTGACCTCGGGCAACGCCCGTCGGCGACCTTCCTGTCGGAGTCCTCCAACGGCTGCGGTCTCGGCAACAGTCTGGAGGAGGCGGCCCTGCACGGCCTGTTCGAGGTGATCGAACGGGACGCCTTCCTGATGGCCTGGTACGCCCGTACCCCGCTGGTGGAGGTCGCGCTCCCCGACGAACTCGACCTGGTCGGGCACCTCGCCGACGATCTGGACCTGCTCGACTACGACCTACGGTTGTTCGACGCGACCACCGACCTGGCCGTGCCGGCGGTCGTCGCGCTGGCGAAGCACCGGATGCCCGCCGTGGGCGCGCCGACGGCGTTCTTCGCGGCGGGCGCCCACCTGGATCCCCTCTCGGCGATCCACTCCGCCGTGGTGGAGCTGGTCGTCAACCTCCATCAGGTGCGCGACGCGTGGCAGGGGGATTCGGCGCGGACGGACCGCGACCGGCTACTGCCGATGCTCGACGATGCCGCGTTGGTCCGCCGGATGGACGACCACATGATGCTGCACTGCCTGCCCGAGGCACGGCCGCGCTACGAGTTCCTGCTCGGGGCCGGGCGGACCCGGGCCTGGCGGGAGGTGTGGCCAGGACTGCCCCGTCCCGTCGAGGACCTCGCGGCCCTGTTCGGCGCGCTCTGCGCGGACCTGCATCACCGGGTGGGGGTGGAACCGATCGTCGTCGACCAGAGCATCCCCGAGCTGCGGCGGGCCCTCGGGTTGCACGCTGCCAAGGTCGTCGTCCCCGGCACCCTGCCGATGACGTTCGGTCACCTGAACCGGCGGACGCGGGGGCTGTCCCGGCTGCTGACTGTGCCGGCGGCGCTGGGCCGCCTGCCCGGGCGGCCCCGCTACGAGGACCTGGCGCTGCATCCGCATCCGTTCCCGTGACCGTCCCCTCCCGGGCCCGGCCAGGGGGTCGGGCCCGACCGCCAGGGGTCACCCGACGGGCCGGCCGACCGGAAGCAGGTAGGCGAGAACCTCGTCGACCCCGTCGAGGAGGAGCAGTTCGTGGGCGATGTCGTCGTAGAACCCACCGACCATGCCCAGCCCGAGTCCCGTCGCCGCCGCCGTGAGGGCCAGGTTCTGGGCGAGGTGACCGGCCTCGAGCAGGCCGAAGCGCAGCGCCCGGAGGCCGTATGTGGCCCGCAGCACGGGCAGGTCGACGTAGACCCCGAGCAGCGCCGGCAGCGCCGACAGATCGATCCGTTCCTGGCTGGCCGGAGTGTCCGCCGGCGGCGTGGCCGGGCCGGCCCTGAACCACATCGACGCGGTGGCCAGTTCGGCGTCGGTGGGCATCGGGCCGGTGGGCAGCAGGAGCCGGGACTCGGCGTCCACGTCGTACTGGTGGGCCGGGACGCCGGCCACGTCCCGGGCCAGCACGCGTAGCCGGACCGCGTACTTGGCGCCGGCGCTCGGATAGGGCCGTCGAACGCCGGGCCTGCCGGCCCGATCACTCGCCCCGCTGGCGGTCCACAGCAGAGTGGCCAGGTGCGCGGCGTCCACCGGGCCGCCGAGCGTACCGCGTCCGCTGGCCCGCGCGGTGAGCGCGTCGCCGAGCGCGGCCGTCACGGGCGCGGCGGGGGGAAGGGCCAGGGGCGGACCGGACCGTCGCCGGTCGCCGTGCCGCGTCCGGTCCGACGTCCGCGGCCGCTGCCACTCGATGCGGCCCGGGGCGTAGCTGCTGGCCGCCAGGTAACGCCGGTCGGGGCTGGCGGCGCCGTCGGCGAAGAAGTCGGTGGGGCCGTCCGGCGTCAGCAGGGCGGCGGCCAGGAAGTGGTAAAGGGAGCGCTCCTCGTCGGGCAGGATGCCCAACCGGTTGAGCAGCATGTGCAGTTGGGACGCCCACACCCCGGCCCACTGGTCACCGCCGCCGGCAGAGCTCTCCAGCTGGACGCGGGCGGCGCGCACCTGGGCGGCCCACCGGTCCCGGATCCGTGAGCCGTCCGCCGCGGAGGCGGTGATCTCGTGCCAGCGCCGTACCACCGAGCGGGCCTGCGTGGTGGCTGCGGCGAGCGCCGGCCCCTGCACGTTGCCCGGCGTCAGCGTGGTGCTCTCCGGGTGCCACCGCCAGGCGGTCGCGCTGCGGCGCAGCCACCGGGCCGCGGCGAGCATGTCCAGGTCGAGGGCGATCAGGGTGGCGAGGACCAGGTCGGTGGCCGCCACCATCCGCTGGCCGGGTCCCGGGGTACGCGCGACCACCTCGGCGGCGATCCGGCTGGAGGTGCCGAACACCGTCTCCGCCACCGGCAGCGCGGCCGCGCCGCCATACCGCTCGATCTCCGGCTCGTAGTCGACCTGCCGGGCCTGTGCGTGCCCCGGCCACCCCGGACGGCTGGCGGTGCTGAGGTCGAGCAGCGGATGGTCGGCGGCCCGGGCCGCGGCCATCAACTGCTCCTGCCACCGGCGGTGCTCGTGGGCCTCGGCGCCGCGGGCCCGCACCCTCAGGTGTGGACCGTCGTCGAAGTAGCGGATGAAAAACCAGTCGGCGATCGTCCCGTCCCGACGCAGTCCCTCCATGAGCGGTGTGAGTGTGCCGGTGATGAAGTCATCGACGTGTTCCGCACTCCAGTGCAGATAGCAGTGCAGGCTGTGGAAGGAGCCCCGCCCGGGGTGGACGGGGGCGGCGGTCACGGGCATGGGAACTCCTCCGGACAGGTCACGCCGTAGCAGAAGTCGAGGACACGGGGACGGCCGTCGCGTCGACCGGATCGCCGGGCAGCGAGCGCGGGTCCGCAGCCGTTCCTCGCGGGCTCAGCCCGCTGCTGCGCGTCCCCGGCCGCCAGGAGGTGCCACCGGCGGCGGGCACCGGCGCCGCGGCCGTCACCGGGTCACCTCCGACGCGCGCAGGTGCCCGCGCATCGCGTCCTGCCAGGTCACTCCGGTGAGCCGCTGAACGGCCTCGCTGAACAGGTAGGCGGCGAGGTAGCGCTCGGAGGGGGTGATGTCGCAGACCGCCAGGAGCAGGTACAGCACGTTGGTGCCGAACCGGTACGGACCGAAGTCGTCGCGGACCGCCGCCCTGGACAGGAAGTCCATCCGGTTGAGCCCACGGTGGTAGGGGCTGAACTCGGTCCGCGCGGTGACATCCCACTGCCGCTCGGTGGCCGGGTCGCCCAGGGCGCGGGCGCGGCGGGCGTACTGGTCGCCGGGTACCACTGGTATGTCACCCCGGTCATGGGCCGCCCGGGTGATCCGCCACGCGACCTCCTCCCAGCCTCGCCAGGCTTCGGCAACCGGGGTGTGGCCGGTCCGGTCCGGCGCCACCAGTCGCCCGACCTCCTCGACGATCCGGTCGCTCTGCCGCTGCCAGGTCGCGTGGAAGCCGGCCCGGATCCGCCCGTCGGTATCCCGCAGGCGAAGAAAGTCCTCCAGGTGGGACAGGAAGGAGTTGTAGCCGGCGCCGTAGCCGGCCGGGTACGCGGCCGCGTGCACGGCCATGGCGGTGAGGGCGAGCCGGACCCGCCGGGCGGAGGTGTTGCCGTGCGCCACCAGGTCGGCGGCGGTGGTGGCGACCGGGTCGAGGCCGGCGCGCAGCAGTTCCGCGCGGCAGGCCACGGCGGCGTCGGATCCGAGCAGCTCACGGACATGCCCGTCGGCCGGCGGGCCGACCAGGACGGTGTTGTCGGCCATGATGGGCTCGTAGGGGCCGGGCACCAGTTCGGCCCGGCCCGCCGCGACACAGCGCCGCAGCAGCTCGGCGTCGTCGACGTCGCCCCGGGAGGGGTGGGTGGCCAGGTACGCGCGCAGCGCGGCGGCGACATCGTCGGCGGCCACGCGTACGGCGGGCTCCGGTCCGGCCACCCGGATCCGCAGGTGCGGCCCGTGCAGCCAGTGCCGTTCGACGTGCAGCCGCAGCCGCGGATCGCTCAGCCTGGCGACGGCGGGAAGCACCGCGTGGTGCAGCAGCGGGACCTTCTCCGGCTCGCGGTGGTAGCAGACGACGTCGACGGTGGCCGTCGACCGGTGGTCACCCATCGGTGCCTGCGCGGTACAGCTCGATCACGACCTCCGTCGCCGGCTGCCCGGGACGGGGGGCGGGCAGTGCCTCCTCCAGGACGACACCGTCCGGGTAGCGGGCCAGGGTCCGGGACAGGCAACGCAGGTGCAGCGGGCTTGCGAGGTCGACGTACTGGGAACGGGGCTGCTCCAGGTAGGACATGAACGTCGTCAACCCCTTCGCGCCCTCGACGGCGGCGGCGCCGACGAAGACGTGCTCGGGCAGGCCGAGCAGGTGTCGCCAGCGCACGGCGGTACGTCCCACCTCCGCGGGCCGGGCGTCCAGCTCGGCCCGCCAGGCGGCGACGATGTCCGCGGAGAGCCGCCAGTCCGCCCGGGAGAGGACCACCTCCCGGTACCGCAGCCGGGGCCGGCACCAGACCGGGCCGACCGGGGTGCGGCGGATCTGTCGGGCCGCCATGGCCCCGCCCAGTCCGACCGATCCCGTGCCCAGGTCGGTGAGCATGCTGGTCAGGCGCTCCGGCAGCATCAGCGGCACCAGGAACCCGAGATAGAGCACGTCCAACGGTTCACCGGTGGCGGTGACCACCAGGCGGACCTGATCGGTGGCGACGTCGTGGACCAGGTGCAGGTCGTCCGGGACCAGGGTTCCGTGGCGGCGGTCGTCGGCGATCTCGTCGCCGACGAGCAGCGGATGCAGGTTGCCGTTGAACCCGTTGACTGGGCGGAGCTGGGCCACCCGGGCGCCGAGGTGGCGCCGGAGCTGGGCGGCGACGGCCGTCCCGGCCTCCGGGGGGAGCTGCCGCAGGAAGCGGCTGGTGAACCGGCCCCAGCCGCCGTACACGTGATTGACACAGAACGACGCGCCGTCGCGGCAGGACTGCCCGAAGACCGCGTACGAGCCGGATCGGCTGGTGAGCCAACGGGGCAGCCTGGGGGCGACGGCGTCGGGCAGCCCGTCGGGGACGGTCAGGTTCCCGTCGTCGTCGGTCGTGACGGCGGCCACCAGCTCGACCCGGAGCCGGGCCAGTTCGCGCAGTTCGTCACCGGGGGCGAGGTCGAGCGTCGGGTCCAGGGCGCCGTCGGCGCCGACCAGGTGCGCCGCCTGCCAGATCGCACCGTACTCCTCGGCGAACTCCGTCGGCGACTCGCAGCGGCCGCCCACGCCGTAGCGGGCGACGAAGCGGTCCCGGGCCAGGCGGCGGACCACTGCGTGCGGGTCGAAGAGTTCGAAGAGCGGGGTCAGCGCGGCGAGGGTGCCCCGGTGGTCCCGGCCGTGGGCCCGGCCCAGGCCCACCGGGCGGACCAGGGTCACGTCCTCGGTGACGGGTTGCGGACGACCCGTGCGGTCCGCGCCGAGCAGGGCGAAGGCCGCGTCCCAGCGGGAGCGTAGCCCGGCCAGGGCCGCCGGCCGTTCGGTCGCGTCGAGAACGGCGAACGCAGTGGTCCTGGCGTCGATCTCCCGCAGCAACACGGCCACGTCGGCCAGGCCGATCCCGGCCATCCAGTCGGCGACCGCGGCGAGGCCGTCGACGGCCTGCGGGTCCACCGGGTACGCGGGGCGGAGCACGCCCTGTTCGACGAGCGCGTGCAGGTACGCCCGGGCCGCCGCGGACGCCTGCGACGCCGGACGGGGCAGCCGGGTGGCCAGTTCCGTCGCGAGCTGGTGCGGCGTCGCCACCCCGCCGGGCTCCAGCAGATTCAGCAGGTGCCGCAGCGCCCGGGTCAGCGGCAGCGTCAGCGCCTCCTCCCGTTGCACCCCGGGTGGCGCGTCGGGGGCCTGTGTCTGCCGACGCAGCCGGATCACCGCCCCGTCCACCCGCAGGCCGGGCGCCAGCGTGTGGGGCAGGTCGCCGCGACGGTCGGGGTGCCGGAGCACAGCGTGGACGAGGGCGGACAGAGTGGCCCGGTCGGCGGTGGCGACCGCCACCACCTCCGGGGAGCCGGTCGGGTCCGGCATCGGCTGGTCCCAGCGGCCCCAGCCCACCCGGGTGAACCAGGACAGCGGCACGGTCCTGGTGGCCGCCCGCAGCGCGTACCGGAGCACGGTGGCCTCCGACTTGCGGGCCCGGTCGTCGGGTGCCGGGCCCTGCTCGGCCGCCCGGCGCAGCGCCCGCAGCAGGTCCACGCTGGTCAGCGCGACGGCCCGGGACAGCTCCTCGGCGCGGCACAACTCGGCCAGGACAACCCGGTCGGCGGCGAGCGCCGGCGCGAGAAGGGCGTCGAGTTCCGCGGTGTGCCGGTCGATGTCGTCGCGGAGGCCGAGCCAGGACGCCAGGCCGGGCAGGTGGTCGGTCCAGCCGGCCAGCCGGGTGCGCGACGCCACCGACGGGCTGCGCCCGTTGTGCACGTCGCGGCGCAGGGCCAGCAGCGCCCGACGCTGGTCGGGATCGGCCCGGACGACCTGCTCGTGCAGCACGTCGGCGAGCGCCCCGGCGATCCGCTCGGCGCGTGCGGTCAGCTCGAGCAGGCGGGCGGCGACGCCCCGGAACTCCTCGGTCACGGCCGACGGTTCCGGGAGGGTGACACCGGCAACCCGCACCATCGCGTACGGCGCCACGGTGACCTCGGGCGCTCGGGTGACGGGCCCGACCCGGCGTACGCCCAGCGCCGGCGTCCCGCCGACCGTGGTCCCGATCATCCTCTCTCTCCTCTCCCCCGTGACCGCTTCCCGGTGCAGGACGGTGACGGCGTGACTGCCGACACTCGCAGCCGTGTCCGTGGGAGGCGTCCGCACAACTACCGGTCCGGTTACGTACTCGGTGGCGGGCGCCGGCTGCGTAGCCGGTTGCGTACTTCTCCGGATGGTGCCGGGCGGCGGGAGGAAGGTGTACGGGGCGGTGAGCGCGAAGTGCCTCACACTGCGGCCTGGGACCGCGGCTTCACCGGGCCCGGCCAACTCCGGACGGCGGTGGGCACGCTCGTCGCCCGGCTGAGAATCAACGGCCCGCCGTCTTTCTACCCCAGCGCCAGATCGACGGCAATCCTTCCTCCGCCGGGGAAACTACACCTGGATCGATCAACTCGAGATCTGGCCGGATCGAAGAGCGCGGTGAGCCGTTGACTACGCAACGTCCGCCTTGTGTACTCGACATCCCCAAAGAGGATCTTCCCCCTAAGGATCCGTAATGCCAGGTAAACGGCCCCCTTTGATCACCCTGGGGTTGCGGTTGCGCACCCATAGCCAGCGGCCGTCCCGCGACACCGTCCGATGACGCCCGCCCCGGCCAACCGGCTCGTACCAGCTCGACCGAGGTCCGGTCGGATGACCGGTCACCCGCTGCCCCGGACGGAACTCGCCGCACTCCGTCGTCAGCTCGACGACCTGCACGCGGGAACCGGCGCGGCCGTAGCCCTCGCCGGAGAACCGGGAATCGGCAAGACCACGTTGATCTCCACCCTCGCGGCGCAGGGCAGGGCGCACACCCTCACGGTGGTCGCCGCCACCGGCCGGACGGGCACCGGTCCGCCCGTCGTGGTGGGAGCGGAACCCACCCTCGTCCTGCTCGACGACGTGCACCTGCTCGACACGGCCCACCGGGACCAGATGCAGCAGCTGATCGAACTGACCACCACCGCGCCGGTGCTGCTGGTCCTCGCCTACCGGGACCGGCAACTGTCCCGTGGGGCGGCGGCGGTGCTGTCCCGGGCGGCCGCACGCGGTCAGCTCACCCAGCACCGACTGGGTCCACTGGACCTCGGCCAGACCCGCGAGCTGCTCGGTGACCGGCCGGACCTGACCCGGCTGCACGCCGAGGGTGACGGCAACCCGCTCTACCTGCAACTGCTGGCTGCCGCAGACGCGGAAGCCATGACCGACGCCCACCTGATCCTGCTCGGCGAGCTGGCCGAACTCGCCGACCGCGAACTGCGGGTCGCCCAGGCGGCCGCCGTGCTGCGTACCCCCGGTTCGGCGGACCTGCTCGCCGCGGTGGCCGGACTGGACGTCACGGACACACTGTCCGCCCTGGACACCCTCACCGAGCTGGACCTGATGCGCCCGGTGCAGCTGCTGCCGCGCTTCGCGTTCCGACACGACGTCGTCCGTCGGTTCGTCTACGCGCAGATCGGCCCCAGCCAACGCCTCGCCACCCACCGGCGCGTGGAGGCCGAACTGCTGGCTCGCGGCGCTCCGGTCACCCAGCGCGCCCACCACGTCGCCCGGGCCCTCGACACGGGCCGTCCTGAGCAGTTGCCCGTGCTGATCGACGCGGCGCGGAGCGCCATGCACGACGCACCGGCCGATGCGCTGGAGTGGTTGGAGGCCGCGCTGCAACTGCTGCCCGAGGGCGACGACCGCTGGTACGAGGCGCAGGTGCTGGCACTGCGGGCCCAGTTGCTGCGCGGCGGTCGATGCGACGTGCAGCAACTGGTGCACACCCTCCTACCCCGGGTGATCCGCACGCCTGCCCGGGACCTCTCCTCGACCATGGCAGTCGCCGTGCGGGTACGCCGGATCCAGGGCCGGCACGCCGAGGCGTCGGCCCTGATCCGGGAAGGGCTGGCCGCGCTGCACGGCACCCATCCCTCCACCCCCTCCACGGCCGTGGCCATGCACACGGAACTGGCGGCACTCGCCCTCGACCGGCTCGATCAGGAAGCCGCCCGCCTGAACGCCCGCGAGGCCGCCACCATCGCCCGGCAGCACGGAGACCGGCTCGGGGAGGCGGCCGCCGTCGCCCAGACGGCGATGGCGCACCTGCTCGCCGCGGACAGCGACGCCGCGGACCGGGCCGCCGACGTCGCGGCCGATCTGGTGGACACCACGCCGGACAGCAGCGTCGTCACCAACCTGCCGGCCCTCTACCTGGTGGGCTCGACCGAGGACGCCCTGCACCGGTTCACCGAGGCGCATCGGCACCTGTCCCGGGGTGCCGAGGAGGCCCGCCGGACCGGACAATGGTTCATCCTTCCCGCCATCCTGACCTCGCTGGGGGCGGTGGAGTTGCAACGTGGACTACTCGACCGGGCCGGCCGCACCCTGGAGGAAGCTGCGGAACTGCTCGAACCGGAAGGCACGTCCACAGCCTGGGCCGCGGTCGCCGCGCTTCTCGCGCTCGTACGGTACTGGCAGGACTTCGACCGAGAGGCCGCCGCGGTGACCGCCCTGGGTGATCAGGCCCTCGCCCTGATCCGGGACCGGGGGCCGGCCGAGGGTGTGATCGTGCGCTGCCTCCTGGCGGACCTGCTGATCAAGGTGGCGGAGCCGGAACGCGGGCGTCGGCTGATGCTCGACGCTCTCGGCGGCCCGGAGATGCCACGGATCGCCCCGCCGAACCGGTCGCGGTGGTACGAGGCGCTGTCCATGGCCGCGCTCCGGATGGGTGACAAGCGTGACGCGAGCCGGTGGGTCGACCTGGCCGAGGCCTCGGTGCGCAACCTCTCCGTCAGCCGTCAGGGCTTCCTGATGCGCGCCCGCATGCGGCTGTACGCCGCACGCGGGGAAACCGACCCGGCGCTGGCCGCCGCAGAGCAGGCAGTCGAGTGCTTCGCCGGTCGGGGACTGGACCTGGACCTGTGCCGGACGATGGCGGCGGCGGGAACCGTACTGGTCGACGCCGGCCGCACCGACGACGCCCGCGCCTGGCTCGGACGGGCCGCCGCGCTCGCCGAACAGTGCGGTTCGGCCCGGCTGGTCGAACGGGTTCGCCGGCAGCAGAGCCGTCTGGTCCCGGACGCGTCAACCAGGGGTGACGACCCGCTGGCCGTGCTGACCGAACGTGAACGACAGATCGCCGATCTGGTGAGCCGCGGTATGACCAGCGTGGAGGTCGCACACGGGCTCTTCCTGAGCGTCCGTACGGTCGACACCCACCTGGGCCGGATCTATCGCAAGCTCGGCGTGTCGAACCGGGCGAGCCTGGCCCGGGCGGTGCTCCGGTCGCCCACGACGACGCCGTCCGGGGAACCTCGGTGAGGTGAGCGGAACGTCGTCGCCGCCGCATCGACGATCGAGGACCCGCGACCCGTCGTGCGTAGGCCACTGTTATCGCTAACGTCACGGGTCGTTGGAGCATCCGGAAACACATCGCCATCGGCACCGCCTCAGCCACCCGGGCGTGGCAGCGAAAGCGAGCGATCCGACACGCCCCCCGCGCCACCGCCGCAGGGACCACCGGCAGCGATGCGCTCAGGCGCTTCACCGTCGCCACGGTGCCCGGTGCCGCGCCTCAGCGCACTACCAAGTCTTGCGCGAGCCCGAGGCGGACGCTATGTTATCGATAACATCGAAGTTTACGCATTGCTTTGCCGCTGACGGGTCGGTGAAGCGCCGCCGGCCCGACCGTGCTCGTGGGGACCGCACACGATGCGCTTCCACGGCAGACGAGACGCCTGGCGCGCGCTTCGCCCAGGGCAGCCGGCGCGGCCACCGCCACCGGCCTCGTCGTCGTACCAGGGGCGGCCACAGCTGCCATCCACTCCGCCGGATGCCTGCTGGCGCACCCAACTCGTTGAGCACACCCTCCAGTGTCGCCGACCGGCAGGAGCGGGTTGCCGGACGCCGCCGCGAGGAGCCGGGGGGCAGGCGGCAGGACGCCACCTTCCGGACCAGTTCGTGAGGATCCCGCTGCCGCGCGAGCCCACCACCCCGCCACCACCACCAACGGAGGCCGACATGCCCGCCCCCTTCGTCAACCGTCGTACCCTGCTGAAGGCAACCGGCGGGGCCGCTGTCGCGAGCGCCACCGGCCCCGCCCTCGCCGGTGCCGCCAGTGCCGCCCTGCCCCCGGCCCGCGCCGACATAGGTGTCTCCGCCCACGCGTTCGAGCCGGGCCAGGTCAGGCTGACCGGGAGCCGTTGGCAGGACAACCAGAACCGCACCCTGAACTATCTGCGCTTCGTGGATGTCAACCGGTTGCTCTACAACTTCCGCGCCAACCACCGGCTCTCCACCGCCGGTGCCACGCCCAACGGGGGGTGGGACGCGCCGACGTTCCCCTTCCGCACCCACATGCAGGGGCACCTACTCACCGCCTGGGCCCAGGCCTGGGCGGTCCTCGGGGACACCACCTGCCGGGACAAGGCCAACCAGATGGTGGCCGAGCTGGCGAAGTGCCAGGCCAACAACGCCGCCGCCGGCTTCAATACCGGCTACCTGTCCGGCTTTCCCGAGTCGGACTTCACCGCGCTCGAGGCACGGACGCTGAGCAACGGCAACGTGCCGTACTACTGCATCCACAAGACGCTCGCCGGGCTGCTCGACGTCTGGCGCCTCATCGGCAACACCCAGGCCCGCGACGTGTTGCTGGCGCTCGCCGGATGGGTCGACTGGCGCACCGGCCGGCTCACCGCCAGCCAGATGCAAGCCATGCTGGGCACCGAGTTCGGCGGCATGAACGCCGTCCTGACCGACCTGTACCAGCAGACCGGCACCGCCCGTTGGCTGACGGCCGCCCAGCGCTTCGACCACAACGCCGTGTTCAATCCGCTCGCCGCCAATTCCGACCAGCTCAACGGGCTGCACGCGAACACGCAGGTACCCAAGTGGATCGGCGCCGCCCGCGAGTACAAGGCCACCGGCACCACCCGGTACCGGGACATCGCCAGCAACGCATGGAACATCACCGTCAACGCGCACACCTACGTGATAGGCGGGAACAGCCAGGCCGAACACTTCCGGGCACCGAACGCCATCGCCGGATACCTGCGCGCGGACACCTGCGAGGCCTGCAACACGTACAACATGCTCAAGCTGACCCGGGAGCTGTGGCTGCTCGATCCGGACCGGGCGGCCTACTTCGACTTCTACGAGCGTGCGCTGCTCAACCACATGATCGGCCAACAGAACCCGGCCGACAGCCACGGGCACGTCACCTACTTCACCCCGCTCAACCCGGGCGGCCGTCGCGGCGTCGGCCCGGCGTGGGGCGGCGGCACCTGGAGCACCGACTACAACTCGTTCTGGTGCTGTCAGGGCACCGGCGTGGAGACCAACACGACGCTGATGGACTCGATCTACTTCCACAACGACACCACGCTGACCGTGAACCTGTTCATGCCATCGGTCCTCACCTGGACACAGCGGGCGATCACGGTCACCCAGACCACGTCGTACCCGGTCGGCGACACCACCACCCTGACCGTCACCGGGTCGGTCGGCGGTTCGTGGACGATGCGGATCCGGATCCCGGGCTGGACGAGCGGAGCCACCGTCAGTGTCAACGGCACGCCGCAGAACGTCACCGCGACGCCGGGCAGCTACGCCAACCTCACCCGATCCTGGGCCTCCGGCGACACGGTCACGGTTCGACTGCCGATGCGCGTCGTGATGGTTGGCGCCAACGACAACGCGGCGGTCCAGGCGGTCACCTACGGCCCGGTGGTGCTCTCCGGAAACTACGGCAACACCGCCCTGAGCGACCTGCCCTCGCTGACCAGCGGCTCGATCGCCCGCACCAGCAGCAGCGCGCTGGCCTTCACCGCGGTCGCCAACGGCGTCACCGTCAACCTCGGGCCGTTCTACGACGCCCACGGGCACAACTACACGGTGTACTGGCGAGCTGGCGGGGCGGTCGACGGCACCGTCGCGAGCTTCCGGCTGGCCAACACGGCCAGCGGTCTCGTGCTCGGCATCCGCGACATGTCCACGGCCGACGGCGGGCTCGCCATCCAGTGGGGTGACAGCGGCACGGCGGACCACGACTGGCAGCTGCTGGTCGACGGCTCGGCGATCCGACTCCGCAACGTCAACAGCGGCAAGGTTCTCGGGGTGGAGAACATGTCCACCGCCGACAACGCGCGCATCCTCCAGTGGGCCGACAACGGCACGGCCGACCACACCTGGTCGGTCGTCGACGTGGGCGACGGTACGCACAAGCTGCGTAACACGCACACCGGCAAGCTCCTCGCCATCATCGACGGCTCCGTCAGCCAGGGTGCCCAGGCGGTGCAGGACCAGGACAACGGCACGCTGGACAACCAGTGGCGGTTCCTGCCCAACGGCGCCCGCCGGATCCAGAACCTCGCCAGTGGCCTCGTCCTCGGCGTGCAGAACATGTCCACCGCCGACGGCGGCCTCGTCATCCAATGGGGCGACAGCGGCACCGCCGACCACCTGTGGACCGCGATCGTCGACACCGCCGGGTACCTGCGCCTACGAAACTCGCACAGCGGCAAGGTGCTCGCCGTGGAGGGTGGTTCCGCCGCGGCCGGCGCCCGGATCGTGCAGTGGGCCGACAACGGCGCAACCGACCACCGGTGGCGGCTGCGCTACGGCGGTAACGCCTACTTCCGTGTCCAGTGCGCCAACGGCGGCCGGGTCCTCGGTGTCAGCGGCGGCTCCGGCAGCCAGGGCGCGCAGGTCGTGCTCGGCAACGACAGCGGGTCGGCCGACCAGCGCTGGCGGTTCATCTAGGGCCTGTGTCGAAGTCGGTCACAGCCACTCGTTGATGGACGCGAGGTGGATGGTGGCTTCGTAGCGCACAGCGAGTTTGTCGAACCG
>NZ_JBAKHL010000166.1:0-998 GCF_036902715.1 Micromonospora sp. CPCC 205546 | reverse complement strand
TCCCCTCCCCGCCGGAAACCAGCAACTCCCACAACGCCGCCGGCGAGTCCACCCCGCCAGGAAACCGACACGCCATCGACACGATCGCGATCGGATCCTCGAGCGCGACCGTCCTCGGCTGCGGTTCGACCGGCGTCGGCGTGGCGTCGGCGGTGAGCTCGGTCAGGAGATGCGCGGCGAGCGCGGCGGGCGTCGGGTAGTCGAAAATCAGGCCGCTCGCCAGCCGGAGCCCGGTCGCAGCGTTCAGCCGGTTGCGGAGTTCCATCGCGGTCAGCGAGTCGAGCCCCGCCTGACTGAAGGTCGCATCCGCGTCGATCCTGTCCGGGGTCTGCTGCCCGAGCACCACGGCGGAGTGGCCGCGAACCAGGTCGAGCACGGCCTGGTGCCGTTCCGGCTCGGGCAGGGCGGTGAGCCGACGACGCCAGCCGGACTGCTCGCGGGTGGCGGCGCGCCGGCGCCGGGGACCGTTCTGCAGCTTGGCGGCGATGGGGTTCGGATGGTTCCCGGTGGTGGCGGCGTCGAACAGCGCCAGACCTTGCGCGGTGGTGATGGGCAGGATCCCGGCCCTTGCCAGTCGCTCGCTGTCGGCGTTGCCGGTCATCGCGCTGCGCTGTTCCCAGAAGCCCCAGGCGATCGACACCGCCGGCAGCCCGTGGCGGCGCCGGTGCACGGCCAGCGCGTCCAGGAAGACGTTGCCGGCCGCGTAGTTGGCCTGCCCGGCACTACCCAAGGCGCCAGCGACCGACGAGAACATGACGAACGCCGCCAGGTCCATGTCCCGGGTCAGCTCGTGCAGGTTCCAGGCCGCGTCGACCTTCGGCCGCAGCACGGTCTCCGTCTGCTCCGCGGTCAGCGCCTCGAACACCCCGTCGTCGAGTACGCCGGCCGCGTGCACCACCGCGTCGACGGCCCGGCCCTGCAACACCGCGGCCAGGGCGGCCCGGTCGGAAGCGTCACAGGCCACCGCCTCGACGCGGTCGCCGAACTCCGCGCCCAGA
>NZ_JBAKHL010000165.1:0-1010 GCF_036902715.1 Micromonospora sp. CPCC 205546 | reverse complement strand
CCATCGCCACCATCCGCAACGACTCCGACAACCGCAACACCTTGATCATCAGATCCGTGCCGATGTTGCCCGACCCGATCACCGCCACACCGACGGTCACGGCGAGCGCTCCTCGCCCCGGGAGAAGCACGTCCGCACCGAGCCGAGGCCGGAGATGCGCGCCTCGTACGCCGCGCCGGGGGTCACCGGCACCATCGGGCCGAGCGCCCCGGAGAGCACCACGTCGCCGACGCGCAGCGGGTCGCCGCAGTTGGCCATCCGCCGCGCCAGCCACTGCAGTGCGTGCAGCGGGTTGCCCAGGCAGGCGGCGCCGACGCCGACAGACACCGGCTCGCCGGCGTGCTCCAGGACCATGCCGCACAGCCGCAGGTCCACGTCGGCGAGCCGACGCGGCGTGGTGCCGAGCACGAACATCCCGCTGGAGGCGTTGTCCGCCACGGTGTCCACGATGGAGATCTTCCAGTCGGCGATCCGCGAGTCGACGATCTCGATCGCCGGCAGCACGTGGTCGACCGCGCGAATCACGTCCACGCTGGTGATCCGCTCGTCGGGCAGATCCGCGCCGAGCACGAAGGCGACCTCCGCCTCCACCCGGGGCTGCAACAGCCGTTCCAACGGCACCTCGGCCCCGTCGGGCACCACCATGTCGTCCAGCAGCACCCCGGAATCCGGCTGGAAGACGCCGAATGCCTCCTGCACCTCCCGGGAGGTGAGCCCGGTCTTCGCGCCGACGCGGCGGCGACCGCGCTGCAACCACTTTCGCACCTGGAGCTGCTGCACGAGGTACGCCGACGTGATGTCCCCCTCCGGCAGCAGCCGCCCGCGCAGCGGCGGGCAGGGCTTGCCGGACTCCCGGGCCTCGATCAGTTCCCCGGCAACGGCCTCGTAGTCAACGCTCATGTCGGCTCCTCGCCCCGGCTCGCTCATGTCAGGTCCACGCAGACGTTGGTCAGCTCGGAATAGAAATCGAGGGAATGCACGCCACCCTCACGCCCGATACCCGACGCCTT
>NZ_JBAKHL010000164.1:0-1027 GCF_036902715.1 Micromonospora sp. CPCC 205546 | reverse complement strand
CCATCGCCACCATCCGCAACGACTCCGACAACCGCAACACCTTGATCATCAGATCCGTGCCGATGTTGCCCGACCCGATCACCGCCACACCTACGCTCATGCCACACCCCCCTCGCCGAAGACCACAACGGTCGCCAATCCACGCCGCACGCTCACGACGCCTCCCCCGAGAAACAGACGCGCACCGAGCCCAGGCCGGAGATCCGTGCCTCGTACGCCGCGCCCGGCGTCACCGGCACCATCGGGCCGAGCGCCCCCGAGAGCACCACGTCACCCGCCCGCAACGGGTCGCCCGAGCGGGCCATCGTCTGCGCCAGCCACTGCACCGCGTGCAGGGGGTTGCCCAGGCACGCCGCGCCCGCCCCGACCGACACCGGCTCACCGGCCCGCTCCAGGACCATGCCGCACAGCCGCAGGTCAACCTCCGCCAGCCGACGCGGCGTGGTGCCGAGCACGAACATCCCGCTGGAGGCGTTGTCCGCCACGGTGTCCACGATGGAGATCTTCCAGTCGGCGACCCGCGAGTCGACGATCTCGATCGCCGGCAGCAGGTGATCGACCGCGCGAATCACGTCCACGCCGGTGATCCGCTCGTCGGGCAGATCCGCGCCGAGCACGAAGGCGACCTCCGCCTCCACCCGGGGCTGGAGCAGCCGGCCCTTTGGCACCTCGGCCCCGTCGGGCACCACCATGTCGTCGAGCAGCACCCCGAAGTCCGGCTGGAACACCCCGAAGCTCTCCTGCACCGCCCGGGAGGTGAGCCCGATCTTCGCGCCCACCCGCCGGTGGCCGGCGTCCAGCCACCGCCGGACCTGGAGCTGCTGCACGAGGTACGCCGTCTCGACGTCCCCCTCCGGCAGCAGCCGCCCGCGCAGCGGCGGGCACGGCGTGCCGGATTCCCGTGCCTGGCGCAGTTCGTCGGCCGCCGACTCGATTTCGCTCATGTCAGGTCCACGCAGACGTTGGTCAGCTCGGAATAGAAATCGAGGGAATGCACGCCACCCTCACGCCCGATACCCGACGCCTT
>NZ_JBAKHL010000163.1:0-1028 GCF_036902715.1 Micromonospora sp. CPCC 205546 | reverse complement strand
AGTACTGGGTGCGGCACGTGCGGCAGCCGGTGCGGTTCGCCGACGGGGTGGCGGCGCTGCGGGCGCAGGGCGTGGACACCTTCCTGGAGGTCGGCCCGGACGCGGTCCTCACCGCCATGGCGGCCGAGGCGGAGACGGCGGACGACGTGCGGTACGTCGCCACGCTGCGGCGCAACCAGCCCGACGTCACCACCCTCACCACCGCCGTCGGGCAGCTCTGGGTCGCGGGTGTGCCGGTGGACTGGTCGGCGTACCACGGTCAGACCGGCGCCCGGCCGCGCGTGGTCGAACTGCCCACCTACGCCTTCGACCGGCAGCGCTACTGGCTGGAGGATCCCCGGCCCGCCTCGGCGCCGGAGGGCGCCCACACCCCGGCCGACGAGCAGTTCTGGGCGGCGGTCGAGTCCGGCGACCTCGCCGTGCTGGGCGATGACCTGGCCGTGGGCGCGGACGAGCCGTCCACGGCGCTGCTGCCGAAGCTCGCCCGGTGGCGGCGGGCCACGCAGCAGCGGGCTGCCGTCGACTCCTGGCGGTACCGGACGACGTGGCGTACGACCTCCGTGCCGGACAGCGCGACGCTGCCGGGGACCTGGCTGCTGCTGATGGCGCCCGGGCAGGAGGACCACCCGGTGGCCGTGGAGTTGGCGGCCCGGGCCGACCGGGCGGTCCCGGTGCTGGTCCCCGCCGGCGCGGACCGGGACCGGGTGGCACGGCTGCTGCGGGAGGCGATGGGGTCCGACGACCGGGACGCCAACCTGGTGTCCCTGCTGTCCCTCACCGACTCGCGGGAACCCTCCACCGTCCCGGCCGCCGCGGAGGTGTCGACGGCGCTCGCCGTGGTGCAGGCGCTGACCGACGTCGGCGGGGCGGGCCGGTTGTGGTGGCTCACGAGCGGGGCCGTGTCGGTCGGCGGCTCCGACGTGCTGGCTGACGTCGCGGGTGCTGCGGTGTGGGGTTTGGGTCGGGTGGTGGGTTTGGAGGTGCCGTTGCGGTGGGGTGGTTTGGTGGATTTGCCGGGTGTGTGGGGT
>NZ_JBAKHL010000162.1:0-1045 GCF_036902715.1 Micromonospora sp. CPCC 205546 | reverse complement strand
CTAGGGCCTGTGTCGAAGTCGGCGGTGGTGCCTGAGCTGGCGTGACCGCTCGGCGTGTCGAAGATCGAAAATGGGTGAGGTCTCCGGTAGATGGTTCAGCGACCAAGCAGAACCTGAAACCGGAGACCTCGTGGACACCCTAGCGGTGACGAGGCGGTTCGACCTGACCGACGGGCAGTGGGCGGTGCTGGAGCCGTTGCTGCCGGCGCCGAAGCGGCCGGGTCGACCGTCGTCGTGGAGCAGGCGGCAGTTGATTGATGGGATCCGGTGGCGGATCCGGGTGGGCGCCCCGTGGCGGGACGTGCCGCCGCAGTACGGGTCCTGGTCGGCGGTGTATGCCCTGTTCCGGCGGTGGCAGCGTGACGGGACCTGGCAGCAGGTGCTTACCGCATTGCAGGCTCTCGCCGACGCGGCCGGGCGGATCACCTGGGACGTCAGTGTGGACTCCACCAGCGCTCGGGCCCATCAGCATGCGGCCGGAGCGCGGAAAAGGGGGATCTGCAGGTCGAACCGCCTGGCGGGGTCAGCGTCGAGCCGGCAGACCATGCGCTCGGCCGGTCCCGCGGCGGGTTGACCACCAAGCTGCACCTGGGCTGCGAGCAGGGACAGAAACCCCTGGCCATCGTGCTGACCGCCGGGCAGCGAGGCGACAGTCCGCAGTTCGTCCCGGTCCTCGCCTCCATCCGTGTTCCCCGCGTGAGCACCGGCCGCCCGAGGACCCGCCCGGACCGAGTCCTGGCCGACAAGGCGTACACGTCAAAGGCGAACCGGGCCTACCTGCGCCGGCGGGGCATCGCCGCGACCATCCCGAGCAAGGCCGACCAGGACGCCCATCGGCGGGCCAAGGGGTCCAAGGGCGGCCGGCCACCGGCCTTCGACCCGCACATCTACCAGCAACGTCACGCCGTGGAATGCGGGATCAACCGCCTCAAGCGCAATCGGGCCGTGGCCACCCGGTTCGACAAACTCGCTGTGCGCTACGAAGCCACCATCCACCTCGCGTCCATCAACGAGTGGCTGTGACCGACTTCGACACAGGCCCTAG
>NZ_JBAKHL010000161.1:0-1057 GCF_036902715.1 Micromonospora sp. CPCC 205546 | reverse complement strand
GTCACCAGGTACAGACACTTCAACGCGGCCTGCTCGTTGGGGAAGTGGCCGCGGGCCTTGACCGCCCGCCGGTAGCGGGCGTTCAAGGATTCGATCGCGTTGGTGGAGCAGATGACGGTGCGGATCTCGAGGTCGTAGTCGAGGAACGGGATGAACTCGGCCCAGGCGTTGTCCCACAGGCGGATCACGGCCGGATACCGGCCGCCCCACTTGTCGGCCAGGTCGTCGAACGCGGCCCTGGCCGCTTGAGCGTTGACGGCGGTGTAGATCGGCTTGATGTCGCGCTTGAGTTCGTCCCAGTACTTGCGGGAGGTCAACCGGAACGTGTTGCGGATCAGATGGATGATGCAGGTCTGCACGATCGTGCGGGGCCACACGTTCGTGACCACATCCGGTAGGCCTTTGAGGCCATCGCAGACGAGGAAGAACACGTCCTTGACGCCGCGGTTGCGCAGGTCGGTCAGCACGCTCATCCAGAACTTCGCGCCCTCACCACCGGCACCGGCCCACAGCCCGAGGATGTCCTTCTCCCCGTCGAGGGTGACCCCGATCGCGGCGTAGAACGGCCGGTTGGCGACCTGCCCGTCGCGGACCTTGACCACGATGGCGTCGATGAACACCGCCGCGTAGATCTCATCGAGGGGGCGGTGGGACCAGTCGGTCATCTCCTCGATGACCTTGTCGGTGATCCGAGAGATGGTCTCCTTACTGACCGAGGCGCCGTAGATCTCCGCGAAGTGAGCGCTGATCTCCCCCGTGGTCAGCCCTTTGGCATACAGCGACAACACGACCTCGTCGACCCCGGACAGGCGGCGCTGCCGCTTGCGGACAATCTGGGGCTCGAACGTGCCGGCCCGGTCCCGCGGCACGTCGATCTGCACCGGCCCCGACGCGTCGGTCAGCACAGTCTTCGACCGGCTGCCGTTACGGATGTTGCCCGAGCCGGCACCGGCAGCGTCATGCTTGGCATAGCCGAGATGCTCGGTCATCTCCTCGTTCAACGCGGTCTCCAGGACCGTCTTGGTCAACTGCTTGAGCAGCCCGTCCGGGCCCGTCA
>NZ_JBAKHL010000160.1:0-1135 GCF_036902715.1 Micromonospora sp. CPCC 205546 | reverse complement strand
GGTCAGGCCGGTGTGGGTCAGGAAGCTGTGGAGCAAGTCGGGTCGGTATTGGATGCGCTTGAGTCGGTTCTTGATGATCGCGAGTAGGTGGTCGACGCCTCGGACGGCGAGGTTGCCGATGCTGCGTTTCAGGTGGGACCACACGGCCTCGGTGGGGTTGAGGTCCGGGGCGTAGGCCGGTAGGCGGATCACGGTCAGCCAATCTCGGGCGGCGATCAAGGCCCGCATGGCGACGCTGACGTGGGTGTTGAGGTTGTCCCACACGAGCAGGATCGGACCGCCAAGCTGCTGGTGGGCGGCATCCAGCAGGGCGATGTAGTCGGTCTCGGCGAAGCTGCGCCGCTCACCCTTGCGTCCCCGGTGGGTGAGGGTGCGATAGATCAGCCGGGGACGCCGGCCGGGCTTGTAGCAGGTCAGCCCGGCGATTGAGATCCGCCCGGAGCCCTTGCCGGACACCGGAACGACGGGGGTGTGACCGCGTCGGCCCCAGGTACGGGCTTTCGGTGGGCGCAGCGTCTGACCCGCCTCGTCCTCGAAGACGAGCCAAGCCTGCCGCTGCGCCGCTACCGTTTTCCCGCCGGCCACACCTCCCGCCGCCATGTCATCACCGCATCCTCGTCGCGTTCCACCGGCCGGTGCGACGGCACCTGCACCGACCAGCCGATGCGGTGCAGCAGATATGAGGTACCGCGCAGCGTGTACCGGGTGCGGAACATCCGGGCGATCAGGTCCGACACCCGCGCCAGGGTCCAGCGTTGATCCTCGCCGAAGCCGTGCACGGCCGGCCCCTGCTCCAACGCGTCGGCCAGACGCCGCAACCGGGACTCATCCAGGCGACACCGGGACCCACCCGGCCCTCTCGACGCCAGGGCGTCCTCACCGCCGGCCCGCCACCGCTTGCGCCAGCCGTACACCGCTGTCTGCGACACCCGCAACCGCGCCGCGATCTCCGCCACCGGCACGCCCTCGGCGAACCACCCGGCCGCCCGCCGCCGCACCGCCTCACGCTTCGCCCGCCCCCGCGCGGACAATCCACCTCCGTCGGGATACCTCATACCGCCGATCTACCCGACACCACAACCGTCACACCAGCAACGCCATCCACATCAGACGAACCTGGCCTTTCAAGATCTGT
>NZ_JBAKHL010000159.1:0-1166 GCF_036902715.1 Micromonospora sp. CPCC 205546 | reverse complement strand
GCTACAGATCTTGAATGGTCAGGTTGTGTCGGGTTCGAGTGTCAGTCCGGTGTGAGCGAGGAACCCGTCGAGTAGGTCGGTGCGGTACTGGATGCTCTTGAGTCGGTTCTTGATGATCGCGAGGAGGTGGTCGACGCCGGTGACGGCGAGGTTGCCGATGCTGCGTTTGAGGTGGGACCACACTGCCTCGGTTGGGTTGAGGTCCGGGGCGTAGGCCGGTAGCCGGATGACGGTCAGCCAGTCCCGGGCGTCGATCATCTGCCGCATGGCGGCGGAGACGTGGGTGTTCAGGTTGTCCCAGACGCACACGATCGGGCCGCCGAGCTGTTGGTGGGCGGCATCCAGCAGGGCGATGTAGTCGCGTTCGCTGAAGCTACGGCGCTCGTTCTTGCGGCCCCGGTGCACGATCGTCCGGTAGATGAACCGCGACCGCTGGCCGGGCCGGTAACAGGTCAACCCGGCGATCGAGACGCGACCGGAGCCCTTGCCGGAGACCGGGACCACGGGGGTGTGGCCGCGTCGTCCCCAGGTCCGCGCCTTTGGCGGGCGCAGCGTCTGACCGGCCTCGTCCTCGAAGACCAGCCACGCCTGCCGCTGCGCCGCTACCGTTTTCCCGCCGGCCACGTCTCCCGCCGCCAGGTGACGATCGCCGTCTCGTCCCGCTCGACCGCACGATGCGTGGGCACCTGCACCGACCAACCCAACCGGTACATGATGTTCGCCGTCCCGCGCAGCGTGTACCGGGTGCGAAACATCCGAGCGATCAGGTCCGACACCCGAGCCAGGGTCCACCGCTGATCACTATCGAAGCCGTGCGCCGCCGGGCCCTCATCCAGGGCATCGGCCAGCCGCCGCAGCCGCCCCTCATCCAGCCGGCACCGAGACCCACCAGGCCCTTTCGACGCCAGAGCCTGCTCACCACCGGCCTGCCACCGTTTACGCCAGCCGTACACCGCGGTCTGCGACACCCGCAGCCGCCGCGCGATCTCCGGCACCGACACATCCTCGGCGAACCACCCCGCCGCCTGCCGTCGCACCGCCTCACGCTTCGCCCGCCCCCGCGCGGACAACCCACCTCCATCGGGATACCTCATCCCATCGATCTACCCCAGCCCAAGGCCATCACACAGACCACATCGGACGAACCTGGCCATTCAAGATCTGTA
>NZ_JBAKHL010000158.1:0-1239 GCF_036902715.1 Micromonospora sp. CPCC 205546 | reverse complement strand
AAGGAGACTCCATGATCGGGCCGGACACCGCGGGTATCGCCGAGCGGTTGGGTGTGGCGGCGGACACCGCCACGGCGATTGCGCAGTTGGCCGCCGAGACGGGACTGGACGTGGATGCGGCGTACGCGGTGCAGACCGCGTTGATCCAGCGTCGCCTCGACCGGGGTGAGCGTGTGGTGGGGTTGAAGATGGGCCTGACCAGCAAGGCGAAGATGGCGCAGGTCGGCGTGGACGAGGTCATCTGGGGTCGGCTCACCGACACCATGCGCATCCCCGACGGCGGCTCCCTCGACCCGGCCGCGTTCATCCACCCCCGGGTGGAGCCGGAGGTGGCGTTCCTGCTGGACCGCCTGCCCGAGCCCGGTGAGCCGGTCGGGGACTTCACCGACGCCGTGCGGGCGGTCGCCCCGGCGATCGAGGTGATCGACTCGCGGTACGCGAACTTCACGTTCTCTCTGCCGGACGTGATCGCGGACAACACCTCCGCCGCCGCGTTCACCATCGGCGCCTGGTCGCCGGTCCCGGACGGCCTGGAGAACCTGGGCGTGCTGCTGGAGATCGACGGACGCGTGGCGCAGGTCGGCTCGACCGCGGCGATCCTCGGTGACCCCCGCCGTGCCCTCGACGAGGGCATCCGGCTGGCCGGTCGCCATGGCGTACGGCTGCGCGAGGGCTGGGTGTTCCTCGCCGGCGCCGCCACCGCCGCCGTGCCTCTGAAGCCCGGCGCCCACGTCCGCGCCGTCGTCGAGAAGCTCGGCACCACCAGCCTGCGAGCCACCGCATGACCGCGAACCACGACACGAGCGCCAGCCACGGCGGGAGCGCCAGCCACGGCGGGGGCGCGCAGGCGCACGTCGTCGCCGGCAAGGCCGTGCCCCGCGGCGCGTTCCCGCACGTCAAGGTCGCCGGCGGCCTCGTCTACGTCTCCGGCACCTCGTCACGCCGCCCCGACAACACCTTCGCCGGCGTGCAGGTCGACGAGTTCGGCACCACCAACCTCGACATCCGCGCCCAGACCAGAGCCGTCATCGACAACATCGCCGATCTGCTACGGACGGTCGGCGCCGACCTGAGCGACCTCGTGCAGGTCACCACCTACCTGGCCAACATGAACGACTTCGGCGGCTACAACCAGGTCTGGGCCGAATACTTCGACGCCACCGGCCCCACCCGCACCACCGTCGCCGTACACCAACTGCCCCACCCGCACCTGTTGATCGAGATCCAGGCCGTGGCCGT
>NZ_JBAKHL010000157.1:0-1289 GCF_036902715.1 Micromonospora sp. CPCC 205546 | reverse complement strand
CCGGTTACATTCCGAACCCGGAAGCTAAGCCCTCCAGCGCCGATGGTACTGCACTCGGGAGGGTGTGGGAGAGTAGGACACCGCCGGACAACTTTTCCAGTCGAGGGCCGCCCCATCCGGGTCGGCCCTCGACTGCGTTAGCGTCGTGGGTGACGCAATGAGGAAGGATGTACCTGTGAGTTCAGAATCGCAGGGCGGAGATCGTCCCCGTCGCTACGAAGACCGTTCGGGTGGGCGCGAGGGAGCGCCGCGCCGCGACGACCGGCCCCCGTACCGGGACGACCGGGGTGGCCAGCGCGGCGGATACGCGGGCGGCAACCAGCGTGATGGCGACTCCCGCGGCGGCGACCGCCGCGAAGGAGGCTTCCGGTCCGGTCCGCGTGATGGCGACTCCCGTGGCGCTGGCGCCCCTCGCCGTGACGCCGGCGACCGCCAGGGCGGCTTCCGCGGCGGCGAGCGCCGCGAGGGCTTCCGTCGGGACGGCGACGATCGTTCCGGCGGCTACCGCGGTGGGGACCGTCGCGAGAGTGGCGGCGACCGTCGCGAGGGTGGATACCGCGGTGGTGACCGTGAGGGTGGATTCCGGTCGGGCCCGCCGCGTGAGGGTGGCTTCCGTGGCGGTGACCGTCGTGAGGGTGGCGACCGTCCGGGTGGCTTCCGTGGTGGCGACCGCGAGGGTGGTTTCCGCAGTGGCGACCGTCGTGAGGGTGGCGACCGGCAGGGTGGTTTCCGGTCGGGTCCGCCGCGTGAGGGTGGCTTCCGTGGTGGTGACCGCGAGGGCGGTTTCCGCGGTGGGGACCGTCGTGAGGGCGGTGACCGTCCGGGTGGCTTCCGTGGCGGTGACCGTCGTGAGGGCGGTGACCGTCCGGGTGGCTTCCGCGGCGGCGACCGTCGTGAGGGTGGCGACCGGCAGGGTGGTTTCCGGTCGGGTCCGCCGCGTGAGGGTGGCTTCCGTGGTGGTGACCGCGAGGGCGGTTTCCGCGGTGGGGACCGTCGTGAGGGCGGTGACCGTCCGGGTGGCTTCCGTGGCGGTGACCGTCGTGAGGGCGGTGACCGTCCGGGTGGCTTCCGCGGCGGCGACCGTCGTGAGGGTGGCGACCGGCAGGGTGGTTTCCGGTCGGGTCCGCCGCGTGAGGGTGGCTTCCGTGGTGGTGACCGCGAGGGCGGTTTCCGTGGCGGTGACCGTCGTGAGGGCGGTGACCGTCCGGGTGGCTTCCGTGGTGGCGACCGCGAGGGCGGTTTCCGTGGCGGTGACCGTCGCGAGGGTGGTTTCCGGTCGGGTCCGCCGC